>JBOHEL010000001.1:0-53071 GCA_050700995.1 Sciscionella sp.
ATCTACTACCTTGGCGTGGTCGCGGAGAAGTGGCTGTCACGCTTCTCTTATATCGGACTGATCGTTGCGGTGGTGCTCGGGATAGCGGTGTCCCTGATCATCAAGAAGAAGACCGGCAAGCTCATCGAAGGCACCGAGGTCGAGCCATCCCCCGCGAAGGACTGAGCCGCCCAGGAGGTTTAGGTGTCTTCAAGACCCCCCAACCCTGTGGACAACGGTGCGGGTTGGGGGGTCTTGAAGACACCTGACCTGATATGGAGAGGCTTTTGTCAAGGGGGCAGGGTGAAGCGGCGCCCTCGACCGTCGTCGGGGACGCCGTTTCTGTTGACCGCTCGAGTGACAGGTTGGTGGTGGCGTGCGTGTCGTTTCGACGCGTCGTCAACTCTGATATGCGCTGTGAGTCTTGGGGTGGCTGGTCTGGGACTGGCTGGCAGGGTTGGCGGTGGCCGCCTCGTCCTCGGTCGTGACTCTTGATATGCGTGGCTCCTTGCGGATGCCTTGAACCCGACTCGTCCGGCTGGGGACGGGGTGGCCGGCGCCGGCCCGGCCCACCTCGGTGGCTTGATCAGAAGACTGCCCGTCTTCGCCGTTGGCGATGGCGTGGCTCATCACAGTGCTGTCCCGAAGTGACTCCTTCCCGGATCGGCGTCGGCCGCCAGCGGCCGGACCGTATCCGTGTGTCTGGAAGGAGCCCAGCCGCCGTGACCATCGTCGCGCATGCCCACTCGTTCGTCATCGGGGTCGATACCCACGTCCGTTCCCACGCTTTCGCGATCCTGGCCGGTGCCACCGGTGAGCTGGTCGCAAGCGAGCAGTTTCCCGCGACCGTGGCTGGCCTGAGCCGGGCAGTCGGCTGGGTCGCCCGGCGCACCGGCGGTGATCTCGCGGCGTTGTGGGTGATCGAGGGCGTTGCCACCTACGGCGCCCGCTTGGCGCGGATCGCGGCCGAGGCCAGCTACGAGGTCGTCGAAGCTGGCCGGATGGACGCTCGCGCCCATCGTGGCACTGGCAAGTCCGATCCACTCGACGCCCGACGGATCGCCGCCTCGGTGCTGTCCCTGGACCGCACCGAGCTGCGTCGTCCCCGCGCTGACAGCGGTGCGCGGGCTGCGCTGCGGGTGCTGGTGACCGCTCGCGAGCATATGACGACCGAGCGGACCGCCGCGGTCAACGCGCTGACCGCCTTGCTGCGGGTCAGCGAGCTTGGCATGGACGCCCGCAACGCCTTGACCGGCAAACAGATCACCGCGGTCGCGGGATGGCGGACCCGCGCCGACGAGCTCGCCGTAGCGACCGCCCGGGCCGAGGCGGTCCGCCTGGCCAAGCGGATTCTGGTCCTCGATGCCGAGCTCGCCGGCAACCAGGCCAACCTGCACGCACTGATCAAAGACAGCAAGGCAGCGGCACTGCTGGACAAGACCGGCATCGGACCCGTGACCGCCGCGGTCGTCCTCACGGTCTGGTCCCACCCCGGCCGGGTTCGTTCCGAGGCCGCGTTCGCTGCCCTGGCCGGGGTGAACCCGATCCCCGCCTCGTCGGGGAACACCGTTCGGCACCGGCTCAACCGCGGCGGCGACCGACGCCTGAATCGTGCCCTGCACATGGCTGTCATCACTCGCATGACCCACGACCCGGGCACCCGAGCCTACGTCGAACGCCGACGCGCCGAAGGCCGCACCACCAAGGAGATCCGCCGGGCCCTCAAGCGCTACCTCGCCCGCCAGATCTACCGCACGCTGGAAGCCCTCCATACCGAGCCGACGGCACTTGACGAGACATAGAAGAGTCGGGTTGGGTACCGCAGGACGGGCTGTTCGGCTGGAGCGGACCGCTCGTCTAACATCGAGCGTGGCCTCCACCCGTGGGCAGGGTTGCTCATAGGTCAGTCGCGGGTCACTCCCAGGCGCTGCCGTCACCACCGGCGTCCTCGAGCGGACATCTGTAGGCCGGCGGTGTCAGCCGGTGTCGAGCACCGCGAGGGACCAGCACCAGCCGGCGAGCTCGCGGGCGATCGCGGTATTGGCCACGACTGGGCGCTTGCGGCGCGCATCGAAGGCCTGCCAGCGGGCGTGCAGTCGTCGGTTGGCTTGCTGCCCGCGGGCACGTGCGGCCGGGGTGGCCGCCCCCCAGCGGCGCCGTAGATCCACTCGGGACGCCGGTAGGGTGCACGGTGGTGCCAGGCCGCTTCGATGATCAGACGGCGCGCGTGGGTGTTGCCGGTCTTGGTGATCCCACCCAGCGAGCGGGAGGCACCCGAGGAGGATTCGGTGGGCACCAAACCCAGGTAGGCGCCGATGGAGCGGCCGGTCAGCCGCTGCCAATCGCCGATCTCCACGGCCAGTCCGAACGCGGTCAGCGTTGAGACCCCGCGCAGGCAGCTCAGTCGGGTCACCACCGGTGTGTAAGGGCTGTCTGCGGCCATCTCGGCGATCGCCTTATCCAGCCGGGCACGGCGATCCACCGTCGTCAGCATGGTCTCATAGACGGTGTCGTAGGTCAGTTGCAACGCCGGCGACTCAAACCGCTGGCTACGCAGCCACACATCGTGCACCCCGGTCCACGCCGTCCCGCCGGAATAGACAATCCCCTGTCGCAGCAACAACTTCGACACCCGATGCCGCGCCGACATCAGATCCCCCCGCACGTCCTCACGGGCCCGCACCAGATCCCGCGCAGCCTCGGTCTGCGCTGTCGGAATCGCCACCGCGACGATCTCACCCAGGTGCAACAGGCGTGCCAAATGCCGGGCATCACGGGCCTCGGTCTTGACTCGGTCTCCGCTGGGCCGCTGCAGCTTCGATGGGGCCGCCACCAGACACATGATCCCGGCTGCGATCAAAAATCGTGCCAGTACGAAGCCGGTCGGACCGGCCTCGTAGGTCACCGTCACCCGCCCCGGCAAACCACGGATCCAGTCAAGGATGTCCTGGTGATCCGGTGTCAACCGCCGCTCAAACAGCTCACCGGTCTGCCCGTCCAGACCACACGCCACAACCGACCGTGCGTGCACATCCAGCCCAACACTCGTACCCTGACCACTCACTGGGGCCTCCCACATCTTATGGCTCTACCGGCCAGGACCACCCTGTCGGCAACCCACGATCACATGTGCGCGAGGCCCCAGCCTCCCCATACCGTCTAACGGTTCGCGCGGTTGACCGCTGAGACCACGGCACGTAGCGAGGCGGTCACGATCGAGGAGTCCACGCCGACCCCCCACAGCACACGGTCGCCGACCGAGCACTCGATGTAGGAGGCGGCACGGGCGTCGTCGCCGGGCATCATCGTGTGCTCGGTGTAGTCGAGCAGCCTGACATCGAAGCCGACGGTCGCCAGCGCGTCGAAGAAAGCGGCGATCGGGCCGTTGCCGGAACCGGTGATCTCCTGCTGGTCGTTCTCCACCCGCACGCTCGCGGTGATGGAGTGCTCGCCGTCTCCGGAGTCGGACATCGTGTGCGCCACCAGGTCAAGGGGGGTGCGGCGCCGCAGATACTCCGCCGCGAACACGTCCCACATGGTCTGCGGGTCGACCTCGCCGCCCTCGGAGTCGGTGCGCAGCTGGACGATCTTGGCGAACTCGACCTGCAGCCTGCGCGGTAGGTCCATCTGGTGCTCGGTCTTCATGATGTAGGCGACGCCGCCCTTGCCGGACTGCGAGTTGACCCGGATGACCGCTTCGTAGGTGCGACCGACATCCTTCGGATCGATCGGCAGATAGGGCACCTCCCACGGGAACTCGTCGACCGGCGTACCCGCCTTGTCCGCGGCGTCCTTCAGCGCGTCGAGCCCCTTGTTGATCGCATCCTGGTGACTCCCTGAGAACGCCGTATACACCAGGTCACCGCCCCACGGCTGGCGCTCGGGCACCGGCAGCTGGTTGCAGTACTCCACGGTACGGCGCACCGCGTCGATATCGGAGAAGTCGATCTGCGGGTCGATGCCCTGGCTGAACAGGTTCATGCCGAGCGCCACCAGATCGACGTTCCCGGTGCGCTCGCCGTTGCCGAACAGGCAGCCCTCGATACGGTCGGCGCCCGCCTGGTAGCCGAGTTCTGCGGCGGCGATACCGGTGCCCCGGTCGTTGTGCGGGTGCAGCGAGAGGATCACCGCGTCGCGGCGCTCCAGGTTGCGGCTCATCCACTCGATGGAGTCGGCGTAGACGTTCGGCGTGGCCATCTCCACGGTGGCAGGCAGGTTCAGGATCACCGGGCGCTCCTGGGTCGGCTGCCAGATGCCGGTGACCGCATTGCACACCTCGGCCGCGTAGGACAGCTCGGTCCCAGTGTAGGACTCGGGAGAGTACTGGAATCGGAAATCAGTGTCTTGGTACTTGCCTGCATACTCCACGACCAGGTCGGCGGCCTGCGTCGCGATCTTCTTGATGCCCTCGCGCTCCTCCCGGAACACCACCCTGCGCTGCAGGATCGAGGTAGAGTTGTACACGTGCACGATGGCGCTCGGGGCACCTTCCAGCGAGGCGAAGGTGCGCTCGATCAGCTCAGGGCGGCACTGGGTCAGCACCTGGATGCGCACGTCGTCGGGGATGGCGTTCTCGGTGATTATCTCGCGTACGAAGTCGAAGTCGGCCTGGCTCGCGGCAGGAAACCCGACCTCGATCTCCTTGTAGCCCATGCGCACCAGCAGTTCGAAGAACTTACGCTTGCGGGCAGGCGACATCGGGTCGATCAAGGCCTGGTTACCGTCGCGCAGGTCCACCGCGCACCACAGCGGCGCGGTCCGGATGCGCCGCAGTGGCCAGGTCCTTTCTGGCAGGTCAATGTCCTCTACCAGCCGGTACCACGGCTGGTAGCGGTGGAAAGGCATGGAGCTGCCGCGCTGCGGATTCCAGTGCGGCTGCCCGGCAGGGGTCGGCCGGGAAGGGGTGTTGATGCGGTCGGTGTTCACGGTGATGGGCTCCTGCTCACGTGCTTCCGGTGGGACGACCGGCGTAGCACACGACTCCGCGACGAGGGGCCGGTCTGGTCAGACCCCGTCGCGGCGGCGAAGCAGGAGGCTACGTGTCACGATTCTGAGGTTACCGGCATTGTCGTAGATCTCCAACCGCGGGTCGTCATCCATTTGTTGTTACTCGCGCGTAGCGTGCGGCTGCGGCACGTGTAACACTCCTGCCTATGGCACACGAGGACGAGGCACAACGCACCCAGCACATCGAGGCCTCCGAGCAGACACGGCGGCAACCGCGACGTGATCCCGCCAAGGTGCGTGCCCAGGTCATCGGCCTGATCGCCGACATCATCCGGTGGGTTGGGCTGCTCTTCGCGGTGGTGCTTGTGGTGTTCATCATTCTCACCATCGGTGGGGCCAACCCGAGCAACGGCATCACCACATTCGTCGGGAACTGGGCGGACACCATCTCCCTCGGCTTCAAGGACCTGTTCACACCCGACGACGCGAAGCTGCGGGTGCTGGTGAACTACGGCATCGCGGCGATCTTCTGGCTCGTGGTCACGATGATTATCGCGAAGCTGCTGCGCCGCGCCGCCTGAGTAGCCGTAAGTACTTTCGCACGTTATAGCGTAGGAAAGTACTCACGACAGGTCGGAGGCACCTCATGGGCACGTGGCTCACGGAACGGTTCTCGCTGCGGGTTCCGCTTGTCGGTGCTCCCATGGCGGGGCCGAGCGGCGGCGAACTGGCTGCGGCGATCTCGCGGGCGGGTGGGCTCGGCATGATCGGCGCAGGCGCGGCGGCCAGCCCGCAGTGGATCACCGAGCAGGCGCGCGCCGCCGAGGGCACCAGGTTTGGGATCGGTTTGATGGCCTGGTCGTTGCCGGACAACCCCGGCCAGTTGGACGCCGTGATCGCGGCGCGCCCCGTGCTGGTGTCGGTGAGCTACGGTGACTATCAACGATACGTTAAACCCTTGCAGGAGAACGGGATCGCCGTCGCCACCCAGTCGGGGACGGTGGCCGACGCACGTGCCGCGGAGCAGGCCGGCGTCGATCTGGTCGTGGCGCGCGGCGGTGAAGCGGGCGGGCACGGTCGGGACACGGTAGCGACGCTGCCGCTGCTGCAGGCGGTGCTGGACGCGATCGAGGCTCCGGTGCTCGCGGCCGGTGGTATCGCGACCGGGCGGGGGCTGGCCGCGGTACTCGCGGCTGGAGCGGCGGGCGCCTGGGTCGGCACCGCGTTCCTGGCGTGCACCGAAGCGGCGAACACTGCCGAGGCGCGCGCGCGGGTGCTGGCCTCGGATGCCGGTGACACCGCGTACGGCAGGGTGTTCGACATCGGGCAGCGCCTCGGGTGGCCGCCGGAGTTCGGCGGCAGGGCGTTGCGCAACGATTTCTTCCAGCGCTGGTCTGGGCGAGAGGATGAGCTCGCGGCGGATCATGACGCTCAGGCTGAGCTGGTCGAGGCCAAGCGGTCCGGCGATTTCGACACCGCCTATATCTACGCTGGTCAGTCGGTGGGTCTGCTGCGCGAGCAGCGGCCTGCCGCGCAAGTCGTCGCCGAACTAGCTAGCGCAGCCGATCTGCTGCGCAGCGCCGCGGGCAGCATCCGCCGTGACAGCTGAGTCGGCGGCCGGCTTCACGATGCGATCTGTCACATTCCGGACTGCCGCGCTGGCGGACGCCGACGCGCTGGTGCGCTTGATCGAATCGGCATACCGCGGTGAGGCCAGTCGCAAGGGGTGGACCACGGAGGCCGATCTACTCGGCGGGCAGCGTACCGACAGCGCCGAGGTGAGCGCCCTGCTCTGCGAACCGAAGAGCCGTTTCCTGCTGGCGGTGCGGGACGGCGAGATCATCGGTTGCGCGCACCTGATGCGCGCCGAGGCGCATGGCTACTTCGGGCTGTTCGCGGTGAGTCCGCTGGTGCAAGGTGGCGGGGTCGGCAGCGCCCTGTTGGCCGCGGCGGAACACCTGGTCCGGGTGGAGTGGCGGTTGGCGGAAGTGCGGATGCAGGTGATCTCCGTGCGCGAGGATCTGATCGCCTATTACCTGCGGCGCGGGTACCGGGGCACCGGAAGGTATAGCCCGTTTCCCTACGGTGACGAGCGGTTCGGGCGGCCGAGGCGGGATGATCTGCGGTTCGAATTGCTGATCAAGGAATTGCGCGCGGCGTAGTGGCAGGCGCCACACGGCCGGGGTACTGGCGGCGTCGTTCCGGGTATCCTGCTTGAAACACCCCACCGAGGAGGTTGGAGTCCGTGGCGCTCGTCGTCCAGAAGTACGGCGGTTCCTCATTGGAGAATGCCGACCGCATCAAACGGGTCGCCGAGCGGATCGTCGCCACCAAGAAGGCGGGTAATGCCGTGGTCGTGGTGTGTTCGGCGATGGGCGACACCACCGATGAGTTGCTGGAGCTCGCTCAGGAAGTGAACCCGGCCCCGCCGGAGCGCGAGATGGACATGCTGTTGACCGCGGGCGAGCGGATCTCGAACTCGCTGGTGGCGATGGCGATCTCCGCCCAGGGGGCGGAGGCATGGTCGTTCACCGGTTCGCAGGCGGGCGTGCTGACGACATCCGCGCACGGCAATGCGCGCATTATCGACGTGACGCCGGGACGGGTGCAGGAGGCCCTCGACGAGGGCTACGTCGCGCTGGTCGCCGGTTTCCAGGGTGTCGCGCCGGACACCAAGAACATCACCACGCTGGGTCGGGGCGGTTCCGACACGACAGCGGTGGCGCTCGCCGCGGCGCTGGATGCGGATGTCTGCGAGATCTACTCCGACGTCGACGGCGTCTATACCGCCGATCCGCGCATCGTGCCGGATGCCAGGCGGCTCGATGCGGTGCCCTACGAGGAGATGCTGGAGTTGGCTGCGTCGGGCGCGAAGATCCTGCACCTGCGCTCGGTGGAGTACGCCCGCCGTTACGGCGTACCGCTCAGGGTCCGCTCGTCTTACAGCGATAGGCCAGGAACGTTGGTTTCTGGTTCAGTGGAGGACATTCCCGTGGAACAAGCTTTGATCACCGGTGTCGCGCACGACCGGTCGGAGGCCAAGATCACCGTCACCGGAGTTCCCGACCATACTGGTGTCGCGGCCCGCATTTTCCGGATTGTGGCCGACAATGAGATCGATATCGACATGGTGCTGCAGAACGTGTCGAATACGTCTTCAGGTCGGACCGATATCACCTTCACGCTATCGAAGTCCAACGGCCCGAAGGGCGTTTCGGCGTTGGAGAGCGCGAAGGAGGAGCTGGGTTTCGCCCAGGTACTTTACGATGACCATGTCGGCAAGGTTTCCCTTGTGGGAGCGGGTATGCGCTCCCATCCGGGCGTTACGGCCACGTTCTGCGAGGCGCTGGCGAAGGCCGGCGTGAACATCGAGATCATCAACACCTCGGAGATCCGGATCTCGGTGTTGATCCGTGACACCGAGCTTGACGACGCGGTACGTGCGATTCACAACGCGTTCGAACTCGGCGGCGACGAGCAGGCCGTGGTTTATGCGGGGAGTGGTCGTTGATGAGTGACGTGCGCAAGCCGACGTTGGCACTGGTGGGTGCGACCGGTGCGGTCGGCAGCGTGATGATCGGCATCCTGGATGCGCGGGAAACCGTGCCGTGGGGCGAGATCCGGTTGATCGCTTCGGCAAGGTCGGCAGGCAAGAAGCTGCGGGTGCGCGGTGAGGAGTTGACCGTCGTCGCGCTCTCGGAGCAGGCGTTCGACGGCGTGGACGTCGCGATGTTCGACGTGCCCGACGAGATCTCCGCGCAGTGGGCGCCCGTCGCGGCCTCCTGCGGCGCGGTGGCGGTGGACAACTCCGGTGCGTTCCGGATGGATCCCGAGGTGCCGCTTGTGGTGCCGGAGGTCAACGTCGAGAAGATCCGTGACCGTCCTCAAGGGATCATCGCTAACCCTAACTGCACCACGCTTTCGATGATGGCAGCGCTCGGTGCCGTGCACCGGGAGTTCGGGCTTACCGAGTTGGTGGTGGCCTCTTACCAGGCGGTGTCGGGTTCCGGCAAGGAGGGCGTCGACCGGCTCTACGCCGAACTGTCCGCGGTCGCCGGAAAGCCCGTCGGCGTGCGCGCAGGAGACGTGCGGGAGACCCTTGAGGGGGCGGGCCTGCCGATCTCGGATTCGCCCTTCCCAGGGCCGGTTGCCATGAACGTGGTGCCCTCGGCCGGTTCGCTGAAGGAGGACGGCTGGTTCTCCGAGGAGTTGAAGGTACGCAACGAGTCCCGCAAGATCCTGGGCATCCCGGATCTGAAGGTCTCCGCGACCTGCGTGCGGGTGCCGGTGCTGACCACCCATTCGCTTGCGGTGCACGCGACGTTCGCCCGCGAGGTCACGGTGGAGGCGGCGCGCAAGGTGTTCTCATCGCAGCCTTCGGTTGAGCTGGTCGACGATCCAGCGAACGGCAAGTTCCCGATGCCTGCCGACGTGGTCGGCGGCGATCCGACCTATGTCGGCCGTATCCGCCAGGCGCTGGACTTCCCGAACACGCTGGACTTCTTCGCCTGCGGCGACAACCTGCGTAAGGGTGCCGCCCTCAACACCTACGAGATCGCCGAGGCCCTCGCCCTCGAGTTCAGCTGAAAGTGGCTCTTGTTCCAAAGAGGGGAACGAGAGCCACTTTCAGGACGCTCTTTTACACAAGAGCCACTTTCAGCATCATCCCCGCAGGGCTGCGGTAGTCGGCAGGGTGGTGCGGCGGAGCAGGAGCGCGGTGAGCATGGCGACGAGGACACCCCCGAGGCCCGCGACGGCGAACGCCCAGCCGATGCCGGCGTGGTCGACGGTGGTGCCTATCAGCGGTGAACCCAGCGCCGCGCCGATGGTTGTCGCCGATGCGGACAGTCCCATCGCCTCACCGCGTGCGGCGGGTGGCGCGAGCTTGGCGATGCCGTCATTCGTGGCGGCCAGCGTCGGCGCGCACACCAGGTTGGTGGGGATCAGTGCGAGCGCCAGCAGCCACCAGCTACCGCCGAGCAGGCCGACCGGTATGACCAGCAGGCCGAGCACACCCATCAGCATCGCAGGCCGGTACTCCCTGGTCAGGCCGCCGTAGATCAGGCCGCCGATGCCGGAAGCGGCGGCCATCACGATCGTCACCGCGCCGGTCCAGCCGACCTGGCCGATCTCACGCAGCGCGGCGACCACCGCCACCTCCGTGCCTGCGAGCGCGAAGATCGCGCCGAACACGGTCAGCATAAGGCCGAGCATCGGCCCGCGCAGCCAACTGGAACGCGGCGGCCGCTCTCCGCTCGCGGATTCCTCGCGGATCGGCGGGTTGAGGGCGTAGAGCGCCGCACCCATGATCAGCAGGCCCGCACCTACCGCCATCATCGCGAGGTTGGTGGAAACCCTGGTGGCAAGCAGTATGCCGAGTGCGGGCCCTGCCGCGTAGGAGATCTCCACCGAGATGGAGTCCATCGAGAACGCGGTGCGGCGCTGCTCCTCGGGCACCACGGCCGCGAGTGCCTGCCTGCCGAGCGACATGACAGGCAGTGACAACACCCCGGCGCCGAACGCGCAGAGCAGCAGTCCGGTGTAAGGCAGCGTCCAGCCGAACAGCCAGAACGAGGCTTCGCACAGGGTGGTCACCGCGACGGTGGGGCGCAGCCCGTAGGAGTCGACCAGCCGCCCAGCCAGCGGTGCACCGACCGCGATGCCGATGGTGCCCGCCGCACCGACGAGTCCTGCCGCGCCGTAGCCGTGGTGCAGGCCGAGCACCACATGCAGCGTCAGCACCATCCCGGTCGCGGTGATGGGTATCCGCGCGAGGAGCACCAGCAGCATCAGAATGCGCACGCCGGGCAGCGCGAGCACGCGACGGTAGGGGTCGATCCGCACGGCATCTATAGGACCGCACAATGGTACGACCGTGCAACTTATTTGCCTGAGAGGCTGCCCACCTTCCTATGACACCGTGAGTGGGTGGGCGGCAGGCCTCTGATCAGAAGGCGCCGAGGCCGTGTGGCACGCCGACGCCGGTCGGGCCGTCCCAGCCTGGCGCGCCGGTGCACACCGCCGCGGTGTAGCCGTCGCCGGTGCACTCGGCGGCGCCACCCTGGGCGTTGGAGCCGCCGGTCACGTCGTCGATCGTGCCCGGGGGTGCGGCGTACATGGTGTTCGGGCCTTCGACCTTCGCGAGGTTGCCCGCTCGCGCGTACAGCCCGGCGAGGAATGGTGATGCCGCGCTGGTGCCGCCTACGACCAGCCAGCCGCCACCGGTACCGGAGGACGGCGTGTAGGTGTCGTACACCGCGACGCCGGTATAGGGATCGGCGTCAGCTGAGACATCGGACACCGCGCGGTGGCCCTTGCAGTTCGCCGCTACCGCTGCGGGCTGTCCGACGGCGGGCCCCAAGTCGGTGGCGCAGCCGCTGCCCGCACCGATCCAGGAGCCGTCCTTCTTGTAAACCCCACCCCATGCGGTGTTGGTGTACCCGTCGGCGGTCTTGGTGAGCGTGGTGCCACCTGCCGAGGTCACCCATTGCACTTCCTGCGGCCAGATCTGCTGGTTGCCGGTGTACCCGGAGTCGCCGGAGGAGGCCACCACCGCGACGCCTGGATGGTGCAGCGCCTGCGCGGGGGCGCCGGTGCCGAGGTAACCGCCTTGCAAACCGGTCGGCAGGCCGTAGCTCATGCTGACCGAGGAGGCGCCGAGGTTGACCGCCTCGTTGACCGCGGTGCCGAAGTCGTCAGCCAGCGCGCCCGGTAGCTGCAACTGGGCGGCGAGCAGCAGCTTCACCAGGTTCATTGGGATCTGCACCATGGTGATCTTGCAGGTGGGGCAGGACGCGGACGCCATGTCCACATCCAGCGCGGTCTCGGTGGCGTAGGACTCTTCGACGCTGGACAGTGCCGCGTTGGGTTGCAGTGGCGGGCCACCGTGGTAGTCGGTGATCGTCAGGCACCCGTTCGCCGTGGTGCACGCGGGCAGGCCGTACTGGCTGCGGTACGTGGCGAGGTCGGACTCCAGGTTCGGGTACGCGCCAACGCCCACGATGGCGATGGTGTTGTTCGACCCGCTGGCGGCGTCGGGCAGGTGGTACGCGGCCGATAACTCGGCCGGGCCGTAGCCGGCTGGAGTGGCCGTGGTCATCGGCGTTGCGGAGCCCCTGCTGGTGGTGACAAGTTTCGACTGGCAGCCGAGGTGCACGAGCTTGCCTGCCAGTGGGATCAAGCAGTTCTCGTGTACCCCGTGGGTTGCCGCGAGGGTTCCGGCGCGTATCTGTTGCGCGATCGCCGACACGTTGGCGGTGTTCGGATGAGTCGCTGCGGGCGCGGCGGCCGCCTGTGGCGCGAAGCCTGCTGCCGATGCCACCGCTACCCCAAATCCGGCGAGCGCCGTCGCCAGCCTTGGTGACCTCATGGAATCTCCTCGTGTTCGTGACCGACAGTCGCGTCCACACCGATCGAGTGAGCCGCACCACACGTTTGAGTGACAGGAATACATCTACCCGCCAGTAGGTATTGAGACAACCCCAGAACGGGTGACGAATTTCTCTTGATCAATTCCAAATAGGGACGGCGCCTCGATCACCAACCGCCGGTACGGGGAGGAGAAAAGTCAGCCGGGGCTAGAAGCGGACCAGTTGGGGCTGTTGCGAGCTGCGGTGCCGTGGTACGGCGCTGCCGCCTGGGGTGATGGCGAAGTTGCCGCCGGAGAGGGGCCCTGGGTCGTAGCCGCCGCTGGTGATGGGCTGTGGACCGTAGGTGGCGAATGGCTGGCCGTTGACGGTCACATCGGAGAAGTCCAGCTCGCTGAAGCGCGGGTAGCTCCGGGTGGGGGACTCGATCACAGCCTCGGCGCTGACGTCCTGGGCGCCCAGGTGCTGCGTGGTGTGCTCAGCCCAGCCCTTCGTGTCGTCGGTCAAGGTGATGGTGTAGTTCCCGCCGCCTGCGTCGACAACCGACCCGGTCAGGTGATCGCCTGCGGCTACCGGATCGCTCCAGTACTGCGGCGCCGCCGGGTACATCTCGAACCACGGCCGGTTCACCGGCGAGCCACTCTGGCAGTTGGTCTCGACCCCGGTCTGCTCGACCGTCGACGAGCCGTAGCCGTCGATCCCGACCCAGGGCGCGTACAGGTCATTGTAAGAAGTGCATTGCGCTGCCGGCTGCACCCACGAGCCGGAGATCGACTGGAAGCCTTGCCCGTTCGCGACATAGCCGCCCCAGGCGCCGTCGGCGTAGGCATCCGGGCCGTAGCTGGTTGCCGCCGTCGCAGGGAGAGCGGCAGCGAGGCAGGCGGCCACCGCCACGCCGATGCCGCTGATCCGCACGCCTCGACCGGTTCGCGAAGTGCTCATGTCCGTCGCTCCCATCTGTCGCGTTGCTGGTAGTAATCACCATCACCCTTCGGTGTGAGGTATCGGATATCCCAGTTAGGCATAGGGTCCACGTTATGGCCGAGCTGGAGCTGCGTCACCTGCGTGTGGTCTGCGCGGTGGCGGACGCAGGCAGTGTCAGCAAGGCGGCCGCCAGGCTCGGGGTGAGCCAGCCCGCGCTCAGTGCCCAGCTCACCCGTATCGAGCGCGTGCTCGGGGGGCTGCTGTTCGAACGCGGTAGGGCAGGCATCACCGCGACCGAGCTCGGCGAGTTCGTGCTGCATCGGGCCACCACCCTGCTACGCGATATGGAAGTGCTGGTGAGCACGGCGCGCGAGCGCAGTGAGGACGGGCGTTCGGTACTGCGAGCCGGAAGCATCCCGCTGCTGACCGTCGGTGCGTTCGTCGACCAACTGCGCGGCCTGCCCGAGCTGGAAGACGTGCAGACCTTCATCGAGGGTTCCGCCGCGCTGGTATTCGAACTGCTGGTCACAGGCAGGGTCGATGTGGCGCTGTTCGAGCGTTTCGAGGCGCTCTCGACGCTACGGCATGCCGGCATCACGGTGCGCGAGTTCTCCGTCGAGCCGCAGTTCGTCGCGGTGGCCGAGTGGCATCCGACGGCCGGAAACGACGCGATCGACCTCGCTGAGCTAGCCAGGTGTGACTGGGTGGTGCCGCCGCCGCACGAGAACGGTCAGCGCCAACAGCTGACGGAGGCCTGCGAGGCCGCGGGGTTCACACCTCGGGTTCGGCACTTCACCTCCGAGGCATCCACCGCGCGCACGCTGGTAGCCCAGGGGGCGGTCTCGCTGGCCACCGCGGGCTCCAAGGACGGCGGTGGGCTGGTGGTGCGGCGGTTGACCGGTGATCCGATCATGACGGAGCTACTGTTCGCCACCAGGGACTCCGGCTGGTTCGCCGAGCGCGCGGATGCGCTGTTCGCCTGCGCCGCGCGGGCACATCAGACCACCGTGGATCGGAATCCGGCTTTCCGGCAGTGGTGGGACGAGCATCCCGAAGCGCACCCAGCTGTCGAAGCGGCACTATAACACCAAACTTATAGGGTGCTGTGATGTATGCAGTACACATCATCGCGGTCATCATGATGTCTGCCCCGGATCGCGGCGAACGCGCCGTCGCCGCGATCCGGCTGGCCCGCTAACTCAGAGCGTGTCCCCTGTGTGTGGGCGCAGGCGCTCGATGTCGATGTCGCGGTTGTGTAGCGGCAATACCAGTTCGGTGACCAGATCGGTCAGCTCAGCCACCCGCAGGTTCAAGCGCCTGGCCTCGTGCAACCCGCCGGCGAGCTCCTCGGCGTCTTTGTGCGCGCCTTCGAGGCGCCCGGACAGTACCTTGATCTGGCCGCGCAGCTCGGAAACCTGCTCCCGCAGCCCGTCGCGGTCCTCCCGTGCCCGCTCCAGCGCGCCTGCGAGCCTGCCGACCTCGGAGACCAGCATCTCCCGCTCCGGCACGATCGCGCGGCGCACCAGCCGCCCGGCGCGCGCCACCGGCCCCCGCCTTCCCACCTTGCTCACCTCTTGCTGGCCCGGCGAGACCATGCGACCACCATCCTTGCCGTTTCTGAACTATCCGCGTCCCCATCCGTAGGGAGCAGCGTGTGATCGAGGACGTGAATCCCTACCCGCGCCAGCTCACCGGTCAGCTCCTCGACAGAGATGAGCCGGTGCGTGCGCTCGTCAAGCGGACCTGGTTGCGCTTGGTCTTTCGGCGTGTGGAAATCGAGGTAACCGCGGCCCCCGCCGCGCAGCAACATGGAGAGCAACCGCAGCAGGTTCGCCCTTCCTGGGTCGTCCAGCGCGCTGAGCAGGCCATGCGCGTACACCGCGTAGCCCTCGTCGTGGGCCGCGAGGCTCGCGCCGAAAGTGACGGTGTTGCGCAGGTCGTAGATGTTGAGTACCGCGAAGGTCGCCGGTTGGTCGGCCGCCTCGGCGACCCGCTGTGCGGCCGGGACGGTTTGCCTGACGTAGTCGACCGCGTGGACCTGGTGCCCGTGTGCGGCGAACCACAGCGCGTCCTGCCCCCGCCCACAGCCGAGCTCGACCATGGCGGCTTTCGGCGTGGCCCGCTGTGCGACCCACCGGGCGAAGTCCGAGGGTTCGCCGTCCGGCACGAGCGGCGCGGCGGGTTCGCGGGAGCGGTAGTGGCTCGTCCAGAACTCGCGGTGCATATTGAGGTCACCGCACCAGCCGAAGAGACGGCGGGCGGTGGCCCTCGGCGTCTCAAACCGGAACGCGGGGTCCGGCACCTTCCAGCCTGGACCGTAGATCGCTTCCAGCATCCGTTCCGGCACCTGAGGCGAGGGTTCCTCTCGGCCGTTCACAGTGATGCCGCGAATCGGCAGCAGATCCTCCCGACCGACGCGGGCCCGGACGCAGAAGAGCTGGTACCACCAGTCCTCCAACAGCCAGCTGGTGAAGACGTCGATGTAGTGATCGTCGTGGCCCTCGTGCTGGAAGTGGACCTGTAGATGGCCCGCCGACAGCCGCTGTGTCTGGAACCCGGCAGCGCACATTACCCGGCCGATCTGGTAGTTCTCGCTCGCCACATCGGTGGGGTGGCTGTAACGGCTGAGGTAGCCGAGGTCGATGTCGTCGTCGTTGCCCATCAGCTTGCCGTCGCGTACGGGGCCGAGCAGCGAGCCGCCGGTGACATAGATGTCGAGACCGAGTTCCTCGACGAGTACCGTGCGCACCTCGTCGGCGTGGTCGAGCAGCCGGGTCCTGGCGTCGCCGTCGAAGTCCTCGATCACGCGCCCGAGACGCATCCACTTGTTCACGACCAGGGCGCGACCGCGATCGTCCTCGAAGCGTAGCGGCGCGGCTGAGTCTCCGAACTGGGCGAGCACCCCGGCGAGCGGCTCGGCTGCGCCGGGGCGGTACAGCGCCACATCGGTGCGGCCGCGCAGGTAGGGAACCAACACCTCGGGCCATGGTTGGAACCGGTACTGGAGGCCGCCGCGGTCGTGCCGGAGGCCGGTTTCCTCGATGTGGAACGACCACACCCTGCGGCCGTCGAGGAGGAGGTTGAGCGGCCCCGTCGCGGCTTCGCTGCCGACGACGAACTCGATGCCGTCGGGGCTGGCGGCGAGCATGGGGATCGCCGCTGCGACGTTGGTCGTGATTAACATCCGGCCAGGTTAACGTAAGCGCACAGTAAGTCGGCGCTAACCATATGATCATCCTGGGTGGCAAGCTTCTCGGCGCCGTGTCGCGCCTTCCGATGCAAGTAGACGCTTCTGGGTGACACTGTCCCCCTGTCGTGGTTAGCAGCTACCAGATTCAGGGACGTTGTGCTGCCTCACAGTGATGACATAGCGTGCCTGCCGGCGCACTGCAACCGGTTATTGGATTGACCGTGCGGGCGTCGATTACGGCGTGAATTCACTTGTCGAGGTAGCGACTGGCGCTTTTTCGGGCTCTGAATGACGATGATCACGTCATCGTTTCGGCCGAGTATTCCAGGAGGATCTGGTGCGAAAGAGAACGGTCGTCGGCATTATCGCCGTAGCCACATCATGCGCTGTCATTTCCCTGTTCGGTGCGGGAATGGCGAACGCCAGTGAAACCATGCAGCAGGCACAGGCCGCGACGCATTCGATTTCGCAGCCGACGATCGCCGCGCAAGCCCAGCACCTGCAGGCGTTGCACGACCAGTTGCAGGCGGCCATGAAGGCGGGGAAGGTGGCCGGGGCGCGGTCGGCCGTTGATTCGCTGCACGGTGCGCTCGGCACGCTGCGGGCCAGCGGGCCGCGAGCGATCGGCAACAAGTCGGCCGGCCTGGTTGACAAGGCACAGCGGCAGGACACCGAGGCGGCGAAGAAGCTGGCGGCGCTGTCGTCCACCCCGAACGGCCTCACGCCTGCTGGTGACCCGCTTGGGACACTGAGTGCGCTACTCCAGACGCTGCTGGCGTCGCTGCAGGCATTGATAGGTAGCCTGCTTGGCTCCGTGCCTGCACCGCCGGTGCCGGTTCCGGTGCCGCCAGTCCCGGTGCCCGCACCACCAGTGCCGGTTCCGGTGCCGCCGGTGCCCGCACACAGTTAAACCACAATTAATAATCGGGGGTAGGTGTTCCGGTGGCGGGCCGTGGGAGTCGGTGTCCGCCACCGGAACACCACTGTTCGGATAATTCAGGAAAGCGCGTGTAGGAAACCGCGCCACGCCCGTGCGGGAATTGCCAGCTGCCCGGCTTCCGGTTTCTTGGAATCGCGCACCCCGACCGACGGCCGGGACAGCGCAACCTCGACGCAGTTGGACTGGTCGGTGCTGTAGGAGCTCTTGCGCCAGGTGACAGGGCCGGTATCCAGCGGACGCATGACGCGGCCTCCTCGTAGCTCAGGTTTGCCCGGCCAGCGCGGCGATCAGCTCCGCGGACCCGGCAGGGGTCAGTGTCTCGTTCAGGATATTGCCGAGCGCCATCCGGTAAGCCGCCAGGTCTTCCTTCTCCTCAAGGAACAAGCTGGTGGCGTGGTTCTCGATGTGCACGATGCTGGGCTCGTCGGCGAAGTCCAAGATCACGAATGGCCCGCGCAGCCCGGCGTGCGCGCCCGTCGCGAGTGGCACCACCCGGATCGTGATGCTGGGGTGCTCGGCGATGTCCGCGAGATGACGCAGCTGGCGGCGCACCACGCCCGGTTCGCCTATCGCCCGATGCAAGGCGCCCTCGTCGATCACCGCGAGGAAGGACAGCCCGAAGCGGCGCAGCAGCGACTGCCTGGCCATCCGAGAGGCCACCAGGTTGCCCAGTTCCGCCTCGGTGACCGCCTTGTTGATCCCGGAGATCACGGCGGCGGTGTAGTCGGCGGTCTGCAGCATGCCGGGGACCACCAGCGCCTCGTAGTTCTGGATGCGGGTGGCGCGGGACTCGAAGTCGATCAGGCTCTTCCACAGCTCCGGTAGCCCGGTGCCCTGGCTCTGCCACCAGCCGCGCTCGTCGGCCTTGCCGACCAGGTCGAGCAGCTCCTCGCGGCGGCGTTCCGGCACCCGATACAGTCCCAGCAGCGCGGCCACGTCGGCGACGTGCAGCCCGCGGTTCCCGGTCTCGATGCGGCTGATCTTGCTGGCGGACATGCCGAGCGTTTCGGCGACCTCGGCTCCGGTCATTCCGGCTTGCTCGCGCAGCCGGCGAAGCTCGGAGGAGACCTGGCGGGAGCGGACACTGGAGAGCTGCGTCGGTGGCATGTCCGCCGATATTGGCGCGGAATGTCCGGCTCCGCAATCACACGATCGGGTCTCTTGCTATCGCCCACGGCAAGGTGCCAGCGTGCCGCCATGGAACAACCAGAAGAGCTCACCAGAGAGCTGTGCATGGAAATGCTCGCGGAGCACGCCGATGTGGCGCGGCCACGGCTGTTTGCCCTGTACGGCCTGTCGCGCTCCGGCGATGACCTGATCGGTTGGGGGATGGACTTCGGCGAGGACGTCGGCGCGCTCTTCTACCAGCCCTATGACCGCGTGCAGTGGCACAGCGACTCCGCCGAGCAGGTGCTTGCCACCCGTAGCCTGATGGGGGAAGCCCACCTACTCTGGCTCGACCCGCGACGGACGCGAGGTCAGGAGGATGCGGGCAGGGCAGACTTTGACTGCCAATCCGACCAGCCGAGCGCCCAGTCGTAGTAGTCGCCGTCGGCGGCGGACAGCTCGACGTGGGAGCCCTCGATATCCACCGGATCACCGATCTGCACCCAGTCGTAGACGGTCTTCGCGCGCGCGGTGGTGAGGTTGGCGCAACCGTGCGAGACGTTGACGTTGCCTTGCGCCCATGTCGTCGGGGGATAGGCGTGGATGAACTCGCCGTTATTGGAGATCCGCACCGCCCAGCGCACGAACACGTTCTTGTAGCCGGCGCGCGGGTTGCTCATCAGGTACGTGGGGCTCTTCGACATCACGACGTGGACCCCGCTACGGGTGTTGCGCCAGAGCACCGAGTCCTTGCCGTAGCTGGTCGGGAAGTCGTGCACGACCTTGCCGTCGGCCAGCAACACCAGCCGGTGGGTCTTGACGTTGCCCTTGATCTGCTGATTTTTGCCGATCGTGAAGTGCGAGGAGATATCGGCGCTGCCGTAATAGCCGCCGCCGAAGGACATCCCGTAAATCTTGGCCGTCACGGCGACCTTCGTGCCCGCCGTCCAGAACTGCTTGGGGCGCCAGTGCACCGAGCTGCTCGACAGCCACGCCCACGATCCTTCGGTCGGGATGGAGGTCCGCACGGACAGCGCCTGCTGCACGGCGGCCCTGTCCTCGGTGGGCACCGGATCGCTGAAGTTCACGACGATCGGCATGGCGACACCGTAGGTGGCGCCATCGCCGGTGTTGAGCTGCGCGGAGATGGTGCCATCTGGTTCGACGGTGCGGAACGCGCCGGTGATCGGTGTCGGCTTGCCGTCCAGTCCAGTGGCGGTGCCGGACCACGTGTAGGTGTGGTGGTAGCCGAGTTCCTGGGTGGCCGACCAGCTGTGGCCGTCTGGGCTGGCCTTGCCGGTGATCATCGCGCCGGTGCTGGAGGTCAGCTTCACCGAGTTGATCTCGCCGTTGCCCACGGTGATCTTGACGGGGGCGGTGGGGTTCACGCCCTTGGCGCCCGCCGCGGGCTGCAGGCTGATCTGCGGTGGCTTGGTAACGGCCGCCTGCTCCATCGGCTTGGTGGTGGTCGCCGGTTGATCGCCGGTGGTCGGCGTGCTGCCGCAAGCGGTGAGCCCGAGCACCAGTGCGAGGCCTGCCGCGCACGCCGCGACCCACCGTGGCGATGGAATGTGTGGTCGTCTCACGGGTCCCCCATTCGCGGTGTCCTGCCACTACAGACGTCCCTTGAGTGCGCGACGTTGATGCCCGGCTCGGTGATGTGCGTCACTGCGCTCGCATCACATCGCCGTGCGGATGCTCCGCGACGCGAGCCTATCCGTTGGATCGCGATACTCTGGCGAGCGACTCCGGGATGCCTCCAAGATGCCACGAATGGCCGATCGCGAGCTGGTAGTTAATGTCACGGTGACCGGATACGATTGTTGCCGCAGGCCGTGGTTTGGTTGTTCGTGTTCGTGTCTCACGCTCGCGGAACGAGGACGCGGGCGTTTCAAGTCTCTCGCTGGAGATCGGGAACTGCCCGGGAACGGCCGGGGGTTGCACGGTGCAGCCTCAAGCTGATCCTGCGAGGAGGCAGGCGTGGCAGAAGGTACTGTCAAGTGGTTCAACTCTGAAAAAGGTTACGGCTTCATCCAGCGCGCGGATGGCGGCGCGGATGTCTTCGTGCACTACTCGGAGATTCAGGGTTCGGGCTTCCGCTCCCTGGAAGAGAACCAGCGAGTCGAGTTCGAGGTGGGCCAGGGCCAGAAGGGCCCGCAGGCGCAGGGCGTCCGCGTCGTCTGACCTCGCGACGCCGTATCGAGCGGCAACTAAGGAGCCTCGCCTGTCGCGGCGGGGCTCCTTATTTTTTGCCTGCGACGAGCTGTTCGTGCTCCCAGGCAAGGCGCTGCGTCACCCAGTCCTGCGCGAGCGAGAGCGGCGAGGTCTGGCTGCGCGCCGCGAGTTCGCGGAGCTGCTCGTTGGCCATCAGTGACAGGCGAAGCTGGTAGACCTGCGATCCGCCGAAGCGCCGCCCGGAGCCGGTCGTCTCGACATCGCTCTCCGCTTCGGGGGACAAGGCCGCCAGGTAGGACTCAAGCTCTACATCGGGGGCCTCAGGGTTGGCAACTAGTTCCTCGACGGGACGGTGCCGCCCGGTCTTGGATCTTCCAAACGTTGGCATGGGCACCGCAACACGATAACGGTTTGGTTGCGGCCAGCCCAGGAGGGTGTGCTTTGCGCCACAAGTGTGTCGAGGTTGGGGGGTCTTGAAGACACCCCAACACCGGCATGGAGTGGCCCCCGCGCCAGGGGGAGGAGCGCGGGGGCCGGAGGGGATCTCCATACGCGCTGACCGGGGGTGTGTCAGCCCCAGAATTGTGACATGCCCCCGCGCTCCAGCGGGAGGGTTTCGGGCGAGAAAGTTCGGTACGAAGTTCACCTCCCGGCATGTTGACGTTTCACCGCGCGACGGCTCGTTGCCACCGCTGCCCTTGTTGGCGGCCCGATGACTGTTGCGGTGTGTGATCGGTAACCACCGGTACGTTCTCCGTGTCGATGTGCTGGCGAGGTTGATAGTGCTAATGGGTACTTGCAAGTCGCTTACATGCAATTTCCACCACTCTGAGTGAATTTTGGTTCACTCTGTAAGGGGCTGCCAGGGGAGCCTGTTGGCGGCTAGCGTCGCCGGGACAGCGTGCGACGAGGGAGGTGCGATGAGCGGTTCTCTAGAAGTTCGAAAGTTCTTGTCGCAGCAGGACGGGAGTGCGCCGCGCCGCGGCTCGGGTATGCCGTCGCAGCGGACCGGCGACGATTCAGCGATGTCGCCCCATCAGGTTCACAGGGCGCGGCTGGCGGTTGCGAGCAGTGCTCGCGATGTGGACGATTGCCGGCTTTTGCTCGACATCCTGGGGCTGGCGCCGTAACGCCTGGTTACATTCCGTTCGGCCATGCGCGAGGGGCGGGAGCAGCTTGAGCTGCTCCCGCCCCTCGCGATACCGGCCCATCCGCGGGTGTCTCGAACTCGCCTGCGGCTCCCCGGTCAGACGCACACCCCCCGGTGGTGCGCTTGAGTGCATGGGCCCATGCGAAACATACTGACCGGTCTCTTTCGAAGCAATGTCAGGGCCCGGATGGTGTGAATCGCCGGTCGACGGCCGGTACTGTGGAGTGAATAGGTGATTGATCAACCACCCGGAGTTGAGATGCCGCAGCAAGACCGGGCCCACGCGACCCGGCGAATGATCCTCAGCGTCGCGGCGGAGGAGTTTCAGCGGGTGGGTTACTTCGGGACATCCATCGGCACGGTCCTGCAGCGCAGTGGGATCACCAAGGGAGCGTTCTACTTCCACTTCCCCTCCAAGGAAGCGCTCGTGGAGGAGCTGGTGAGTGCTCAGGACGAGATCGGGCACCGGGTGGCGCGGCAGTGGATGGAGCGCGGGCTCGACCCACTGCGGACGCTGATGGGGATGGTCGATGAGATGGCGCGCCGGACCGCATCGGACACCGTAGTCGCGGCCGGGGTACGACTGTCCGCGGAGCGCGGGCTGCTGGTGCCGGGCGCTACTACTCCGTATCAGACCTGGGAGCGGGCCTTCGAGCGGCTGCTGACGGAGAGTCAGCGGCTGGGACTGGTCCGGCCTGAGGTGGACGTGCGGAGCGGCGCGCGGCTGCTGAACCAGGCCATCATCGGTGCGCGCGTGATGTCGCTGGTCACGGACCAGGCCGATTATCCCATGCGGGTGCGTGGGATCTGGGCGTTCGCGCTGCCGCTCGTGGCGACGCCGGAGTGGCTGTCGGATTGGATGGCCGAGCAATGGGAAACCACTGACCAGCGCGGTTGATCGGGGTATCGACCCGTTTTGGAGGCAGGGGCAGCGGTGCCCTATGCTTGGCGTGCTCCCAGCGGAGGACAGTCGCTGAGCGCTCAGGTCGGCCGGTACGCCAGCCGGTCGGGCTCCCATCGTCTAGAGGCCTAGGACCCCGCCCTTTCACGGCGGTAACACGGGTTCGAATCCCGTTGGGAGTACGTAGTACGAGTAAGGCCCTGTGGCGCAGTTGGTTAGCGCGTCGCCCTGTCACGGCGAAGGTCGCGGGTTCGAGTCCCGTCAGGGTCGCTTCTCTCACCAGGCGTTTTGGTGATCCATTGAGTAGCCCGTCTTCTTCTCCGGGTGCCGCTCTGGGTGCAAGGTAGTCTTTGCAGCGTGGCCAACGGCACCGGCAAACGGGCTCGCACCCAGCAACAGCTTGCCCAACCGCTGTCTGAAGGAACGACCGCGTAGCTCGACTACGCGGTCGAACGCCTCTACGCCGGGCAAGCGGCTGGCGAAGCCGTGCCGCAAGCGGATCCTCCAGTGGGTACTCGGGAGCGCCTGCCAGGATGGTCCAGATGACGATCACCAGCGACCCGTGGCAGCACCCCGGATCCCGAGCGGTCGAAGCTTCGCCTGGTCGAGGTAGCCGCCACCGTTCTGCACGCATTGGCGCGAGGTGACGCTGCGGCCACGTCCCAGCACCCGGTGAGGTCGGATGGCGCGCGGGTCTGCGTGCGTGCGGCGCAGCAGCTCGTCGAGGTAGTCCTCAATGGGCGTGGCGTCGCTTCGGCCGGTCATGCCAGCACCGCCTGCATGTTCGCCACGAAGCCCTGCCACACCCGCCGTCGCGCGGCGAACTCTTTGCGGCCACGTGCGGTCAGTGTGTACGTCCGGCGTCGCCTGCCGTGCGCCACCTCGACCGAGCTGTGAGCTCGAGCCGGTGCAGCGCAGGACCGCCGTGCCGCAGGACCGAGGGTCGCGGTGACCCAGACGGCGGTGGCGGTTCACCAGGTGGGCAAGAGCTTTAGGTCACGCCGCGTCCTCGATGGCGTGACGTTCGAGGTGCTGTGCGGGCAGATCTGCGGGCTGCTCGGGCCCAACGGCGCGGGTAAGGCCACGACCATGCGCATTCTGGTGGAGCTGTCTCGGCCCGACCGTGGCGGTGCCCACCTGCTGGGCGAACCGAGCTGGCTCGCCGCTCCGGTCCTGGCCGTGGCGACCCAGGACGTTCTCAGCGCGAGCCGCCCGCCTTGCGAACGCCAGCCTCGGACACCGCTACGGCGCCGACCACCTGGACGACGTGCTGGGATGGTGCGAGCACATCGGCATCCACTACGTCACCGCCTTCGTGTGCTCAGTCGAGAACCTGACCCGCCGCGACCACCTTCCCGCGTGATCCGCACCTCGGGCGAACAGCGGCTATCGAACTTCCTCCGCTGGCAACCCGCCTACTCCGAGCTGTACTTCTGCGACGCCTACTGGCCAGCGTTTCGCGAGATCGACTTCCTGCGCGCCCTGCGCAGCTTCTCAGCCAGGCACCGGCGATACGGCGCATGAACGGCGTCCGCAAGCGGAATGGCAAACGTGGCGCTCACCGGTTCCGAAGCTTCGGGATGACGAATGCGCGATGCCCGTCGGACGAACATGTCGGCCGCGAGGGCTCAGGTTCTTCAGGCGGTGGCCTCGCGAGTACCTCGGCGCCGAGACGACAACACGGGTCGTGTCGCGGTGGACGCCGGCGCTTCCGCCTGGTCGCCATTCGAATTGGCAGCTTCGAGTGTGTGCCTGCCCCGGCCCACATTGCCTGCGTGCGTCCGTGATTGCTGGCGGTGATGGCGGCGGCGGAGTAAGTGGCGGGCGATCACAGCGACGACAATCACGGCGAGTGCTACGCCGAGGTAAGCAGGCGGGGAGAGTTCGGGCATGTCTTCCTCTCTCCGGTGCCATATCGGGGCGTGTCGGCAGTTATCACAAAGACGCCGCTGACAGGCAAGTCTCACGTCGTGGAGCCGCCTCCCCCGTACCGACGTCGGTGCCGGATTAGGGTGCGTGCGTCGGGCGCGGTGAGCGTGCCCGTTGCGATGTGTCCACAGCATTGTGGCGTGAACGGCGGCCTTGTTGGCAGCGAGCACAGCACCACAGTGCTGTGCGATCAGGCCAGGCGCCAGGTGGGTGGCCACCCCCATGTGCCCGGTTTCGGCCTTCGCAGGCTACGCTGTAACGCGCCCCGGCCAGGTAGCTCAGTTGGTACGAGCGTCCGCCTGAAAAGCGGAAGGTCGACGGTTCGATCCCGTCCCTGGCCACCACGCTTGACCAGCACAAACGCCCCCAATCGCGGTGGTTGAGGGTGTTTGTGCTGTCGGACGGGTCTCATTTTGGGGATCAATTGCGCCCACATCACCATCGAGTGTCGGTCCTCATGGGGTGGCCAATACCGCAGCAAAGACCACACGCGTGACACTCGTCCACGGGTCACCTGCCGTCGCCGCGTCGGCATGGCGCCACTCTCTCTGCACCGATGAGAACAGTTCGTCAACTTGATGGGCGGGCCGCCACAGCTGCCAACTGGTTCCTTGCCAGTTCTGCCACGTCGAGATCCCAGGACAGACCACAACCGCGCCAGCGTCTATACGATTGCGGATCCGCTACCGCAACGCCATCCCGTTGGCGGGTTGGATCCGCTGGCGCAAGCCGCACGATGGGAGACCGGCATGGGCGCATCACGTTCTACCGGAGTGGCCGCCTGGCTCGACCAGCTGGAGGAGCCCACCAGGGCCATCGCGACAACGAACGCAGTGATCGGCAGGATCTGGCTCCAGTTGTAGGCGGTGTCGAAGGTGGTGGAAGCGATGATCAGGGCCGTGCCGCCGGCCTGGATGAGGTAGATCACCGCCCAGATGATGCTGATCTGGTACATCCCGTGGCGAAATCCCGGGTAAGCGACCCACATTTTGTCGAACGCCGACATCCCCTCACGGTCCCGTCAGTGCCGTAGCGCTGGCCGAAGTAGAACACCACCGGGCGTGGCATCAGCACACAGGACAACCCGAATACCAAACCAGCCAGCGCTGTCGTCGCGCAGTCCTTGTACAGCAACACTTTCGAATCCGTTCTGCCCACCACCACTGCCGCAGCCGCCGACAGCGCGACGAAGGCGAACATCGCCGCTGAGGCACCGCTGAACTTCCTCGAGCGGGCCCAGACCACCAACGCCCCGAGCAGCGGGGCGATGCTGCCGGTCAGGTACGCCTCGACGTCATTTCCGCCGATGCCCTTGGCTATGTGGAAGAGTCCGATGCCCCCGCCGATCTCCAGCACCATGACCGCGACCAAATCGCCCACCATGCCACCGTCCCTTTTGCGGAACGGTATGCGGAAAAGGTTTGCGCGTCGATGGCTCGTCAGCGTGACGTAGGCACCGCGAGAGCCACCATGTTGCCTGCGGGGTCCTTGACGTAGGCAAGTCGTGCACCCCAGGGCATGTCGGCAGGCTCGCGCAGCACTAGCCTGCCGACCATGTCGAGCCAAGAGCTGGTGACTGCCTTCTGGGTGGCCATGGAAGCCAACGACTGGCACAGGGCGGCAAGCTACCTCGCACCGGAGTGTGTGGTCGACTGGCCCTGTTCCGGCGAACGGATCGTCGGGCGGAACGACTTCGCCGCCGTGCAGGCTCGCTACCTGACCAACACCGGCCGATGGAGCTTCGACGTGCATCGTCTCGTGGCCGAGGGGACACGGTGGTCTGCGAGGTCACCGTCACCGCCGGGGAAGGGTCGGCGCGTGTCGTAGCCTTCTCCGAACTCGACGGCGAGCAGATCGCTCATCAGGTTGAATACTGGCCCACCGCCTACGAGTCTCTGCCCGGACGGGGCGACCTGACGCGTCCGACCGAGCGCATTCCCTGACGGTGCGCCGCCCGCGGTCGATGCGAGGGCGTGGAGCGTGTGACAGACCCCTCGCTGCAGCATCATCGCGATAGCGGATCCCTGGTGAGGCGGTGGTTAGCTTTGTCCTGGGGTGTGGGTTCCTGGGCAGGTGCCCGCGGCGCCGGGGTGGCCGCCTTTGGGGCAGGTGAGGGTAGTTTTCGGAGCCGTGGGTAGCGGCATCGGCGGTTGGGGTTTTTGGGTGAAGTTGAAGTCGGTGGTGAGGTTGCCGAGGATTTTCGTGTTCTCGCGGACGGTGGGGCGGGGGTCGGGGCGGCCGTCGGTTTTCGGGTCCAGCCGGGCACCTCCGAGGAAGTCGTCTTCGATGAATTTCAGGTAGGCGTCATAGGACAGCGTTTGGTGATCAACATACCCGGGTTTGGCATACGGGCTGATGGCCAGGGCCGGCACCCGGATGCCGTAGCCGAGGTTATCGGGGGTGGGCGGGTTGACGTGGTCGTAGAACCCGCCCCAGTCGTCCCAGGTGAGGAAGATCGCGGTGGAGTTCCAGTCCGGGCTGCGCATCACTTCGTTGACGATGTTGGTCACGTAGGACTGCCCGACGGAAACCAGCGCCGGGGGGTGCTCGCTGTGGTAGGGGTTGGGCAGCAGCCACGACACCGCCGGTAGCGTGCCAGCCTTGGCGACCTCGGCGAACGCGGATTGGTCCTGGATGTTGTTCATCTGCTGGTCGTGGTGCACGTCGGTGAACCCTGGCAGCACGTTCCAGATCTTCGGGACCTGCCCGTTGGCCTGCCGGTTACCATGCTTGTGCTTCTTCGTGCCATCACCGGGGGCTGCGGGCGCCTGCGAGTGAGGCACCTTGGAGACCTTGGTGTCATCGGGCAGCGCCCCGTGATCCAGGTACCACCCCCAGGACACATGATGCTGGGCCAATAGGTAGGTCAAGTCAGTCCACCCGAACGGGGTCGGCTTCTTCTGGGTGCGGTCCTTGGGCATCACCGCGCTCTTACAGGTTAATGGCTGCTGCGGATTGGTGCAGTCGGCCGACCACCCGGAGACCAGGTACAGGTGCGACGGGAAGCTCCAGGAGTGCACCGACTCGAACATGTGGTCCTGCAGCACCCCGTGTTTCGCGTAGGCCCAGTAGTTGGGGATGTCGCCACCGTTGTGATACCCCATCACATCGGTGGCTTTTTTCCCGTGGGTGCAGGAGGGGTTGGTCGGGTCCGCGCAGCCCTTCTTGCCCTTTTCGGCCTCGGCGATGAACCCGTCCATTTTCCCGCCGTTGGTGTCGGCGGCCGACGAGGAGGCCACGTGCGGGCCACCCCCGTTGAGGTCGGCGTGATCCAGGTAGGGGCGCACGCAGGTGTGGTTGGCGGGATCGGGTACGCACGCGGTGGGCTGGCCGTTTGTCATCGGGATCCCGTCGGCGCCGGGGTAGGTGCCGAAATACGAGTCGAACGACCGGTTCTCCTGCATGATCACAACCACATGCTTGATTTTATGGATACCGTCGGCGGTGCTGGTCACCCCGGAGCTCGGCGCACCCGATGAGGAAGTCGGTGTGCCCGTCGTTCCGGTGGTGCACCCCGCGACCAGCACCACAGCCCCGGCCACCCCCACTACCGTCGTGCATCGCATCACCGCGGTTCGCCTCGTCACACCGCGGAAGTATGGACCTATCCACGGCCGGGCAACTGAACACGGGCTGAAGATTGCCCAGGAATCCCCCGACCGTGGCGCCCGCCGCAGCCACCGACGCCAAACAACAGGATCCGCTGCCGGACGTACCGCACGGGTCCCTTGCTGCCCTGGGCGCCGCACGGCACGCTCCGGTGCTGTAGGCGTTCCTGTCGGGGGACGGGGGACCAGACTTCACTGACCGATGTGGACGAGATGGCGCTTGCGCTGCCAGAATCGAGCAGAGAGCGACGTCTGACACGATCAGCGTGTGAGGCTCGGCCTCCCAGATGGAGCGGTCAGCGATGAGCTTGCAGCGCAATACCTATACCGCCTACAGCATCGGCTGTGCCGGGGTGTGGGGCGTCATTCTCCTGCTCGGTCGCCGCCGGTTGGATGCTCAGAGCTGGTGCATGCTTCGGCTTGGGTGCGGCGGGTGGTGGATGGGATGGACGTCCGCCACCATCGCCCGGATCGGTTATCCGCCGCCCAAGCCGCTCACCCCCGTGGGCCAGAAGAGGCTCCGCGTCATCTCGATCGTGCTGGTCGCCCTCGGCCTAAGCAGTGCCGCCCGCGCACTGATCGCCGGCCGGCTCGCCCGAAACTCGCGGGACGCCTGATTCTCGGCCTGGCGGCGGACCGAAAGTAGAGGCACTGCAACGATTAGCCAGGAGCATGAGGCCAGCCACGTAGCCGCCGCTCACCTCGGGAGCCGCAATGACCACGGGTGGATCCAAGACCAACCGTGCACTTGACCCGCGGTTGCGGGCGGTTGTCCGCGCTAGTCGAACGGTTGACACCCACGTCAAGGAGGGCGACGCGAAGGTCTGGGGGACCGTCGAGGATGTGCACGACGAAGCACTGCATCGGCGCTATGCCGATGCACTGTTCACCGAGACCGGTTTCGACCTACGTGGCCAGACATTCGAGCACTTCTTCCAGACCGATCTGATCGGTGCCTCAGCGGTCGCGGTCGGGGAAGGCCATCTGGACGTGACGGTCTGGCGGGAAGGCACGCCCGAGCGGGTTGTGCGCAAGCACTGACGACGGCCCGGCCGTGGGTGGCCGCGGTCACCCTGTTGCTTGGAAGCCGTCCTCGTTGCCCGCTCGGACCGGCAGCAACACATGCTCAAGAACCATGTAGGCATGATCCCAGGTAGTGCGTCGTCAGTTGTGCAGGACCGCCGCGCCGGAGAAACGGCCGTGGGCGAGGTCGGTGAGGGCTTGGGGAGCGTCGGCCATCGCGTACCCCGTCGTGGTGGCGCGCACTGCGAACCGTTCGGCCAGGCGGAGGAACTGCTCACCGTCGGCGCGGGTGTTCGCGGTGACGCTGCGCACCACTCGTTCCCCGAACAACTCGGTGGCGTAACTCAGCGCCGGTATGTCCGTGAGGTGTATGCCTGCGATCGCCAGCGTCGCGCCACGGTCGAGTGCTCGCAGGGCGACCGGAACAAGGTCACCGACCGGGGCGAAGAGGATCGCGGCGTCCAGCTTCTCCGGCGGATCGTCCGTGCTGGCACCGACTGAATCGACACCCAGCTCTTTCGCCAGCCGCTGGTTTCCCGCTGACCGGGTCATGACATGGACGCGAGCCCCCTCGTGCAGCGCGATCTGAGCGGTGAGGTGCGCGCTCCCACCGAAGCCGTAGATGCCGAGGCGTCCGCCGGCCGGCACGGACGCGCAGCGCAGGGCCCGGTAGCCAATGATCCCGGCGCACAGCAGCGGCGCGGCCTGCTCGTCGTCGAGACCGTCGGGCAGCGCGTAGGCGTAGGCCTCGTCAGCCAGGCACATGTCGGCGTAGCCGCCGTCCACATCCCAGCCGGTGAATATGGGGGCCAGGCAGAGATTTTCCCGCCCGCTACGGCAGTAGCGGCAGCTGCCGTCCGTCCCGCCAAGCCACGGCACACCGATGCGGCGGCCAATCTCGAAACGCGCCGCGCCGACTCCTCGCGCATCGACCACTCCAACGATTTCGTGGCCGGGTGTGACGTGCGGTCTCTTGGGCGTGAGATCGCCTTCGACAAGGTGCAGATCGGTCCGGCAGACCCCGCAGCAGCGGATCCGAACCCGCAGCTGCCCAGGCCCAGGCTCGGGCACGTCCCGGTCCATGCGGACCAGCGGGCCCTCGTCGACGGGGCCAGGAAGGTCGATCACACCCCACGCGCTCATGCTCACGGCTCGATCATCGCAGCACACACACCGAACGGCGACCGTGATTGAGCCCATTCGTCGACATCTCTGAAGTGTTGGCCGGCCTGGCCCCGCGGTGTGACGCTCAGATTCGACGTGCTCGGGCGAGCCATGCGAACACGTGGACCAGCGCGCCGGGCGCGGTCGCGCGACGCAGGTTGTGCCCATACGGGGCGCGGTCCTCATGGTCGAAAATGTGGAATAGTGCGCTGTCGAGGATCGTGTCGTAGCTGGGGTCGGTGCTCAACGCGAGCGCGTCGGCGACGTCGAACCCGGGCCGCCACGTCGCGCGCGGCAGCGAGGGCGCGGGCCTGTTCGATAGCTTGCGGCGAGGAGTCGATGCCGTGGACGTCGTAGCCAAGCGCGGTGAGGTGGATGGTGTGTTCTCCGGTACCGCCCCCGGAGTCGAGTACCTTGCCGCGGATCCAGCCCGCACCTTCCAGCGCGACGATGGCAGGCCGCGGTTCGCCGATCACCCATGGGGCGGCATCAGCGAGGTATGTGTCGTCGAACGTCGAACGCACCGGGGTCGGATCTTCGGAAGTTGAGGCCATAACCTGACCGTAGAAGTTCAAGTGCGGTGTAGGTCAAGCCAAGCCGGCCCTGTGTCACCGCTTGCCACTACTGGCGCCCGCTCCGTAGATCAGGGGCAACCTCCAGGTGACCACCGATGCCTGTAGTTCGCACTGGTTATCACGCAGATGGCGGTTGGTGGTGCCAGGGCGTTGGCGGTTCACATCGCGCTCGGGGTCGCGTTGTTCGGTATGGCGTTGCTGTTCGCCAGGTGGGTCTGTTCGGAGCAGGGTGGCACATTGCACGGGCGGGCGCCCCGATGAAACCGGCGCCACTTCCTCGGCGCCAGTTGTGTCGCCGTTGCCGCCGGTGCCGCCGCCGGCTGCGGTAACGGCGGCGTCGGCGGGTGTGCTGACCGGTTCGGCGCCGGTCCCGCCCGCGTTCGAGGCGCCGCTGCCGATACCGCCGGATTCGACCCCGGTGCTGGCCCCAGTCGTCGCATGCCGATCTTGACGGGGTGCCGCGTTATCGTCGGCGCCATGATTCGAGTCGCACGCTACGCGAAGTTCGTGGCCAACGAAGGTCGCGGCAAGGAGTTGGCGGCACTGCTGCTGGCAGCCGCCGATGGCCTCGCCTGCGACGAAGGATGTGAGCTGTACCTAGTCAATCGTCAGACCGACGCGCCGGATGTCGTCTGGGTGACCGAACTGTGGCGCAGCCAGCACGACCTTGACGCAACTCTGCAACAGATCAGCGGCAGCAGCGACGTCGCAGCGGTGCAGGCCCTTGTCACGTCGACGGAAATGATCAGGCTGGAGCTTCTCGGTGGCAAGGGGTAATGCGGCTGCGGCGAGGTGTTCCAGCGGCAAGGTCACGCCGCCTATACAGCAGCCCGCTCGGCCAGCCATGCGTTGATTTCGATGCCGGCGAGGTAGCCGTGGCGGTTTCGAGGAGCACGTCGATCTCGGGCCTGCCGCCATGCAAGCGCACGTGATGTGCCCTGGTTCGGCGTTCGGCGACGTCAAGGAAGGGGTTCGCCACGGGCAGTACCCTCAATCCGTTCCTTCGCCCCGTCGGCATCTGTAAGCGGTGTGAAGGTCGAGCGGCGAGCGCAGGCGGCTCGGGTGGGGCGGATCACGGTCCAGCAGGATCGCCCTCGGCAGGCACTGCGATCGCGCAGGTGATGGTGCTCGCGATCTGGCGTCCAAGTTCCTCGGGGCTGGCCTTGCCAGTCGGCCGGTACCACTTGTAGCACCAGTTGGCCGCGCCCAGGCACATGTTCACGTAGACCTTGGGCGTGATGCCGGGCAGCAGCCGTGGGTGCTTGGCGAGGTGTCGCAGCACCGCGTCGAGGAAGAGGTCTTCGAAGGCGTGCCTGCGCGCCAACACTTCTCCGGCAAGTTTGGCAGGCAATTCGTGCTCTTCCTCGAAACACACCTTGAGCAGTGCCTGGTTCCGGCAGGTGTAGGCGACCCTGGAGGCGATGAGGTCGCGGATCGCGTCCAGCGGCGTCTCGGCTGCGGCGACCGTGCTGCGCGCCATCTCAAGGCTCTCGTCGAGCACATCGGAGTAGAGCCGGACCAGCAGCTCTTCCTTGCTGCGGAAGTAGTGGTAGAGCGTCGGCTTCGACAATCCGACCGCGGCCGCGATCTCGTTCATCGACGTCGCCCGGAAGCCTCGCCTGCTGAAAATCCCAGCCGAGATGGAGAGCACGCGCAGCCGCTGCGTGTCGGCCCGACTCAATGTGGTGTCGGTCATGCGGTCCCTTCACATCGGGCTGCGACCCGACGCCAACACGGCAGCAGTGGCGGGGGCTTGACAGCTGTGGTGAAGTGCATCCTAGACTTCGACCGTCCGGTCGGTCGAATAGCAGGAGGCGCCGGTGAGCTGGGAGCTTGACGACGAGCACCGCGACTTCCGCGTCACGTGTCGCGCGTTCACCGACCGGCAGGTCCGCCCGCTCGTGGACGGCGCCGAAGCCGCGGGTGCCTTCCCAGGCGAGCTGTGGAAACAGCTCGGGTCGGCGGGGTTGCTCGGCCTCACCACTCCACCTGAATGCGGTGGGGCGGGTGGCGACGCGCTGGCGGTGGCCCTGCTTGCCGAGGAACTCTCAAGGGCCAGTGGCGGTATCGCGGTCACAGCGCTTGTCAGCGCCTACATGGCAGGCCCGCACATCGCCAGGCACGGTACTGCCGAGCAGCAGCGGCGCTGGCTCGCGCCGCTGGCGGCAGGCGAGGCGGTCGCGGCGATCGCCGTGACGGAGCCCGGCGCCGGGTCCGACGTCGCCGGGATCACCACCACGGCCCGCCGAACGCCCGACGGTTGGCTGCTCGATGGTCAGAAGATGTTCATCACGAACGCAGGCCTCGCCGACGTGTTCGTGGTGGCCGCCCGATCGGGTGGGCCGGGGTACGGCGGCATCACGCTGTTCCTCGTCGAGCGTGGCACACCGGGGCTGTCGTTCGGGCAACCGCTGGTGAAGATGGGCTGGCACTCCTCCGACACCCGCGAGGTGGTGCTCGACGATGTCCTCGTTGCGGCCGACGCCGTACTCGGCACCGAGGATCGCGGTTTCCACCAGATCATGGAGGGCTTCCAGCTTGAGCGGGTAGCGCTCGCGGCGATGGGGCTGGGGCATGCCGCCGAGTGCTTCGACCTTGCCTGTGGCTATGTCCGTGACAGGGAGGCCTTCGGCGCTCCGCTGGCTCACCTGCAGACCGTCCGGCACCGCATCGCTGCGATGGAGGTCGAGTTGGAGGCGGCGCGGCTGGTCACCTACCAGGCTGCCGTGCGCCTCGATTCCGGTCATCCCGAGGCCGCCCGGTCGGTGGCGCGCGCCAAGTACCTCGCGGCGGTGGCCGCGAACCACCTCGTGGACGACGCCGTGCAACTGTTCGGCGGCGCCGGCTTCCTTGAGGAGTCGGCCGTTGCCCGCCACTACCGCGACGCGCGGATCCTGCGCATCGGCGGCGGTACCGACGAAGTCCAGCTTGAGATCCTCACCAGGGCGATGGCGTCGTGACCGCCACGGTGTCCCCCCGGCCCGATGCCGCCGACGCCGCGCCCGGTCCCGGCGAGGTGGTGAGCGCCCAGGAACAGGCCCGCCGCGGTGGCGACCCGGCGCGCTGGCCGGAGAAGCTGCCGGTCCGCGATCGGCTGTCCGTGCTGTTCGACTCGGGCACCTTCGTCGAGGACGGGTTGCTTGCGACGGCTTCGGACGCGCGACTACCGGCCGACGGCGTGATCACCGGCGTCGGCAGGGTGCAGGGGCGCCCGGTCGCCGTCATCGCCCACGACTTCACGGTCAAGGCAGGCTCCTGGGGCGAGCTGACCTGTGAAAAGCAGATCCGCATCCTGGAGAGGGCCGACCGTGACCTGCTGCCCGTCGTGTACCTGGTCGACTCCGCAGGGGGGCGGCTCACCGACCAGATGGGCTTCTTTCCCGGTCGTCGCGGTGCGTCAGCCATTTTTCAGCTGCAGGTGAAGCTGTCGGGCCGAGTGCCACAGCTGTGCTGCCTGCACGGGCCGAGCGCAGCGGGTGGCGCGTATATGCCCGCGTTCTGCGACTGGGTGGGGATGGTCGCGGGCCAGGGATCGATGTACCTTGCCAGCCCTCGGGTGGCGGAGAAGGTCACCGGCGAGCGCACCACGCTGGAGGAAATGGGCGGGGCCATGATGCACGCCGCGGTCTCCGGCTGTGGCGACGAGGTGTTCGACGCGGATTGGGAGGCGGTCGCCGCCGCCCGGTTGCTGCTGTCCTACCTACCCGATGACTTCCGCGGCCGTCCGCCGCGCCGAGAGCCGGTCGAACCAGTGCGCGCGGATTGGGACGAACTCGTCCCTGCCGACCCCAACGTGTCCTACGACGTGCGCGAGGTCGTCGACAGGCTCGTCGATGCGGGCACCTTCTTCGAAATCAAGGCCCGATGGGCGCAGGAGATGGTGGTCGGTTTCGCCCGGCTCGACGGCGGTGTGGTTGGCATCGTGGCGAACCAGCCGAGTGTGCGCAGCGGGGCGATCTTCGTGGACTCGGCCGACAAGGCCGCCCGGTTCATCTCGCTGTGCGACGCCTTCAACATCCCGCTGCTTTTCTTACAGGACGTCCCCGGCTTCATGGTCGGGGTCGAGGTCGAGCGGCAGGGCATCATCCGCCACGGCGCCAAGATGATCGCGGCGATGGCGTCGGCGGAGGTGCCGAAGTACACGGTGGTGCTGCGCAAGGCCTACGCGGCCGGCTACTACGCGATGTGCGCCCCCGGCTTCGAACCTCGCGCGACGCTCGCGCTTCCAGGCGCGACGATCGGTCCGATGTCGGCCGAAGCGTCGGTCAACGCCGTGTACGCCAACAAGATCGCCGCGATTCAGGACGACGCCGAGCGTGCCGAGTTCGTCGCGGCGCGCACGGTCGAGCAGCAGGCGGACCTCAACCTGCTGCGGATGGGCAGCGACCTCGTGGTGGACGCGGTCGTGCCGCCGGAGGCGCTGCGGGCCGAGCTTGCCGCTCGGATGGTCGACGCCGAGGGCTGGTCCCGCACACCGGGGCGCCGTCACCACCTGATCAGTCCGGTGTAATGCCGCTTCCGTTTGAGGAGGACAACGATGTCTGACACATCCGATAGCCTTGCCCACCTGATCGACAGCCCACTGGTGCCACTGCGGCACGACTGGACGGTTCCGGAGCGGGTCGCCGAGCTGCGCGCCGCCCGCGACCTCGGTGGCCCGGACGCCTACTGGGAGTGGGTCGCCAAGCGGCAGCGGTGGTCCACCCCGTGGGAGTCCATACGTTCCGGTGGCTTCGACGGGAAGGAAGGTTTTCGGTACTTCGCGGGCGGCCGCATCAATGTCGCGGAGAACTGCGTTGGCCGCTGGGCCGAGGATCCCGCCACCGCGCAACGCGCCGCCGTGGTGTGGGAAGGCGAGCCAGGTGATGTGCGGACCGTGACCTACGCCGAGCTCGGCGAGGAAGTCTCGCGGCTGGCAGCCGGTCTGCTGGAACTCGGTGTCCGCAAGGGCGACGTGATCGCCATCTATATGCCCAACCTGGTCGAGGCGTTCACCACGATCCATGCCTGCAACCGGATCGGCGCGATTTACACGGTGCTTTTCTCCGGCTTCGGTGAGGAGGCGGTGGCCACCCGGTTGCAGGCTGCCAGAGCCTCCGTGGTCGTCGTCGCCGACGCCAGCTATCGCCGCGGCAGGCGCAACCCCCTGTTGGAGACGTTGCGTGCGGCCCGCGACCGCGCACCTTCGGTCCGTGCGATCGTGGTGGTCGATCGGACCGGCGAACATGCGGCGCTCGGAGCGGACGAGCACGCGTACGCGGCCGTGCTGGAGTCCGGGAGTGCCGGGACGCCAGCCGTGCCTCTCGACCCGAACGAGCCGTCATTCCTGATCTTCACCAGCGGTACCGAGTCGAAACCCAAGGGCGTGGTGCACAGCGTCGGCGGGTTCCTGCTCGGCACCTGGGCCAACGCCCACTGGCAGGTCGGCTACGAGCCGGGCGACGTGTACTGGGTCGCCGCCGACGTCGGCTGGTTGACCTTCCCGATCCAGGCTGTCGTCGGCGGCCTGGCGTGCGGCATGACGATCGCCTGCTTCGAGGGCGCGCTGGACACCCCGACGACGGCGCGGTTCTACGAGATCTGCGAGCGGCATCGGGTGACCAAGGTACTGGCCGCGCCGACACTGGTGCGGATGTTGCGCAAGTTCGGTGATGGCCTCGCCGCCGCGCGCCCGCTGCCTGCGCTGAAGCTCATCACGATGCAGGGCGAGCCGCTTGACGCCGACACGTTCGACTGGGCGACTACGACCTTCGGAGTCCCGATCGTCAACGCCTACGGGCAGACCGAAACCGGGTCGACCTGGACCTACCCGGTGTACGGTGCGGAGGCGATCAAGGCGGGCTCCGTCGGAACCGCGGTGCCAGGGCACGAATTCGAGATCGTCGATGACGACGGTGCCCCGGTGCCGGTGGGGGTGAAGGGCAATCTGGTGCTCACCGCGCCGTTCCCGACGCTCGCGCGCACCGTCTGGGACGATCACGAGCGGTATGTCGCCACCTATTTCTCGCAGTTCCCCGGCCGGTATGCCACCCACGACGAAGCCGTGCTCGATCACGACGGGCACCTGTGGGTGCTCGGCCGCGCCGACGATGTGATCAACGTGGCGGCGCACCGTATCTCCACGATGGAGATCGAGGCGGTCGTCACCGCGCACCCCGCGGTGGTGGAGGCGGCCGTCGTCGGTGTCCCGCACGAGACCAAGGGCACCGTGCCGATCGCCTTCGTGACCCTGCAACCCGATATCGAACCGGCGACCGCAAGGGACGAGATCGGGCGCCATGTCATCACGGAGATGGGCAGCTATGCCCGCCTCGACGCCGTCTACGTCACCGCGGTGATGCCGAAGACGCGGACCGGCAAGACCATGCGCAGGCTGCTGCGCGACCTGGTCGTGAACGGCAGCCCAACCGGCGACACGAGCGCGATGGAGGACCCTTCCGCGCTCGACGTCGTCGCCGCGTCGGTGCGAGCCTGAGCGGGCCGCATGATGACCCCGGCCGGCGGCGGCGCGCGAGCGGTGTCGGGCAGGTGGTTCGAGGATCTTGAGGTCGGAACCGTGGTGCACCACGCTATCCGGCGCACCGTGACCGAGACCGACAACGTGCTGTTCACCACGATGACGATGAATCCGGCGCCGCTGCACCTCGACGCCGACTACGCCGCGCGCACGGAGTTCGGCAGGCCACTGGTCAACAGCATGTTCACCCTCGCGCTTGTCGTCGGTATCTCGGTTCCCGAGCTGACGCTCGGCACGATCCTGGCGCAGCTAGGTCTTGGCGAGGTCGCGTTCCCGGCCCCGGTGTTCACCGGGGACACGGTTCGCGTGGAAACGGAGGTCGTCGAGGCACGACCGTCCCGCTCCCGCCCCGAGGCTGGGCTCGTCGTCTTCGAACATCGCGCCAGCAACCAGCGCGATGAGCTGGTGTGCCGCGCCAGGCGCACCGGACTGATGCACCGCAGGCCCGCCCGCTGAGTGCACTGTGCGTTCACGACTTTCCCGATCGACATCGGACGGAGGCCCATCATGATCACCGGTTCACTCCCGCCGGGTGCGCCGTGAGCGGCCCGACGGCGCCGCCGCGCAGTCTGCTGTTCGTGCCTGGCGCACGGCCCGCCATGCTCGCGAAGGTGGGGCGTGCGTGGCCAGACGTCGTGGCGGTCGACCTTGAGGACGCGGTGGCCGCGGCGGCCAAAGCCGAGGCGCGGGTCGCTGCCGTTGCGGCGCTGACCGAGGCTCGCCCAGGCGCGGGCACGGTGCTGCTGCGGCTGAACCCACCCGGCACCCCATGGCACGAGGACGACGTCACCGCAGCCGCGCGGGCCTGCGCGGCAGGCGCGCTCGACGGGGTGGTGTTGCCGAAGTACGAACGCCGCACGCAGCTGACTCAACTGCGTGCGGCGCTGCCAACCGGTGCCCGCGTCATCGTCGGGCTGGAGACGGCGCTGGGGGTCGCGGACAGTCGCCAGCTGCTTGACGAGCGTCCCGACGCGGCCTACTTCGGAGCCGAGGACCTCGTCGCGGACATCGGCGGTCGGCGGACCGAAGCTGGCATCGAGGTGCTCTATGCGCGCAGCCAGGTGTGCCTGGCTGCGCGCCTGGCGGGGGTCCCGGCGCTGGATCAGGCCGTCATGGCCGTGCATGACCGGGACGGGTTCCGTGCCGACGCCGAACGCGGTCGCGATCTCGGTTACCGCGGCAAAATCTGCCTTCATCCTGCGCAGGTCACGATCGCCCACGAGGTGTTCACGCCGTCAGCCGCCGAGGTCGAGCATGCTCACGCCGTGATGAGTGCCGCCAACGAAGGCGTGGCGTTACTCGACGGGCAGATGGTGGACGCCGCACACATCGCAATGGCCCGCGCTGTGCTCGCGCGCACCAGGTCGACCGCTGCGGGGACGGGGGAATCGAGCGGGTGGGCCCGATGTGGCGGAACCGTTCATCCATGAGGTCGCGCCCGTGCTGGACGCGGCTTGAGCAGGGAAAGGAAACCGACATCAGTGCTCTCCGACGAACCGAGGAACCCGCTGCGAAAAGTGCTGATCGCGAACCGTGGTGAGATCGCCATGCGGGTGATACGGGCCGCGCGGGACGTCGGGATGGGCAGCGTCGCCGTGTACGCCGAGTCGGACTGCGGCGCGTCGCACACCCGACTGGCCGACGAGGCGCTCGCACTCGACGGCGCCGACGCGGCCGCGACGTACCTGAATATCGGCGCTGTGGTGACGGCCGCGCGGCGAGCTGGGGCCGACGCGGTGCACCCCGGATACGGCTTCCTGTCGGAGAACGCCGACTTCGCGCAGGCCGTGCTGGATGCGGGGATGGTATGGATCGGGCCCGCGCCGACAACCATTCGGGAACTCGGCGACAAGGTGAGCGCCCGCCGGATCGCCCGCAAGGTCGGTGCCCCGCTGGCCCCCGGTACCGAAGAACCGGTCGCGGATGTCGCTGAGATCGAGGAGTTCGCACGGCGGCACGGCTTCCCGCTGATGATCAAGGCTGCCTTCGGTGGTGGCGGCCGAGGACTGAAGGTGGTGCGCACGGCGACCGAGATCCCCGAGCTCTACACGTCCGCGGTCCGCGAAGCGGCCGCGGCGTTCGGACGTGGTGAGTGCTTCGTCGAGCGGTACCTCGATCGGGCGCGGCACGTCGAAGCCCAGGTGCTCGGCGACGCCTACGGCACCGTCGTCGTTGTCGGCACCCGCGACTGCTCGCTGCAGCGGCGCAACCAGAAGCTGGTGGAGGAAGCACCGGCACCGTTCCTGTCCGACGCGCAGCGACGCGCGATCCACAGCTCCGCGAAGGAGATCTGCCGCGCCGTCGGCTACACCGGCGCAGGCACCGTGGAATACCTCGTCGGCGAGGACGGCACGATCTCTTTCCTTGAGGTCAACACCCGGCTGCAGGTCGAGCACCCGGTAACCGAGGAGACCACAGGCACCGACCTCGTCGTCGAGCAGTTCCGCATCGCGGCTGGCGCGAAGCTGGTAGCAGACGCCGACCCGGCCCCCCGTGGGCACGCCGTCGAGTTTCGGCTCACCAGCGAGGATGCCGGTCGCGGCTTCCTTCCGATCCCCGGCACGGTGACGGGCTACCGGATGCCGTCCGGCGCCGGGATTCGGGTGGACTCCGGCATCGAAGCCGGAGACGTGATCGACGGCAGGTTCGACTCGATGTTCGCCAAGCTCGTGGTGCGCGGCGGCGACCGGGACGAGGCGCTCCGTCGCGCGCGGCGAGCGCTGGCGGAGGTCCGCGTCGAAGGTGTGCCGACGCCGGTGCCGTTCTACCGGCTGCTTGTTGAACACCCGGACTTCGTCGGCGACGGGCACAGCTTCACGGTGCACAACCGGTGGGTCGAAACCGAGTTCGACGGCCGCATCGGGCCTTGGGTGGAGCCGGGGCAGGCGCCTCCCGACGAGCTGACCGTCCTCGTCGGGCGGCTGGCGTTGCCGGTATGCGTTCCCGGGCTGTCGTCGCTCGGTGATCGGGCCGCCGCGATCCGGGAGGAGGCCGCCGCGCGACGCCGCGACGAGCGGCAGGCAGTCGCTAGCGCCACGGTGACCGCGCCGATGCAGGGCACGATCGTGCGGGTCGCGGTCGAGGCTGGACAGCGGGTCGAAGCGGGCGAGCTGGTCGCGGTCTTGGAGGCGATGAAGATGGAGAACCAGGTTCGCGCTCACCGTGCCGGAGTCGTCACCGGTCTCGTCGTCGTGGCGGGCGACACCGTCAGTCACCGCGCAACGCTGTGCCAGATTCTCGACCCGGACACCAACCGGTAACGAGGATGTCCTGGAATCCATCGCTGGCATGCGTGGCGTGTAGTTGATCACGACCGACCGCGAGTTCGCGGACGTTCCAGGGCTGCGCTGCGCGGTGAACCAGCTCCACGAGCGTTGAGTGTGGGCGGGCGCAGCACCGGCGTCGATGGGTTTCAGGCGCGGGTCAGCCCGCCGTCGACGTCGATCACGGTGCCGTTGACATAGCCTGCTTCGTCGCAGGCGAGCCATGCGACAGCGCCTGCTACCTCCTCCGGGGTTCCCAGTCGACCCATCGGGATCTCGCTAGTGTCGTAGCGTTGGCCTTCGGTCATGGCAGTGGTGATTGGGCCGGGGGCGACGGCGTTGCTGGTGATGCCGAGCCTGCCCACCTCACGGGCGATCCAGCGGGTGAGGTTGATGACGCCCGCTTTCGCCGAGGCGTATCCAGCGCCGGATCGACCTCCGGAACCGTCCACGTGCGCCGGCCCGGTGCCGCCGGTCTTACCGGACACGGAAGCGACATTGATCAACCGGCCGCGACGAGCGCGTTGCATGTGCGGGAACACGGCGGCCTGACAGATCAGGAACGTACCGAGAAGGTTGGTGCGGACGTCCGCCATAAATTCTTCCGGACTGGTATCGGCGAATGAGGTGCGGTGCGCGGTGCCCGCACAGTTCACCACAACACCCAATGCGCCCACTTCATCGACGATCTCGTCCATGACACGGCGCACCTCGTGTCGATCGGCCACGTCGAGTTGCGCGGAGCGCGCGCCATTGATCTCGTTGCATGTGGTATGGACGGTGTCCGCAATGTCGAGCAGCGCGACACTGAACCCGTCATGCACCAAGCGCGTGGCGATAGCGGCGCCGATACCGCCCGCGGCTCCGGTGACGGCCGCGACAGGCCGAACAGTGCTTGTCATGCCTGACTCACCGCCACGGAAGTGCTGGACCTGCGGCGTGCGGCGGTGAGGGCCGCGGCACACAGCCCGCTGGCGAGTAGAAAGTAACCGAGGATGAAGAATCCGGTCTCCACCTTGCCGCCAGTAGCTGCCGCCCCGACGACGATGGGGCCGACGATACCGCCGATGTTCCCGCACAGGTTCACCAAGCCGATACCGGTTCCTGCCTGGTTGCGCGGCATGTGCTGCAGGCTCCATGCCCAGAACGGACCGAACGCCGCGTACAGGCCGATACCGGCGATCACCAGCAGAATCATGTTTCCGGCCAGGCCGAGTGTGAGGTAGTGCTGCACGAGCAGTGTGGCACCGGCGATCACCAGCGGGATAACCACATGCCAGGCGCGGGCACGGCCGGAACGATCCGACCAGTGGGCGTTGAGGTACATACCCACGGCGGCGAGCACAAAAGGCACAGCGGACAGCAGGCCAACGGCGGCGATACCGCGGTCGGTGAGTTGGGTCAGCAACGTGGGCAACCACAGGCCGAAGCTGTACAGCCCAGTGATCCACAGGAAGTAGATCAGGCAGAACGCCCAGACGTAGGGGCTGCGCAGGATATCGAGGAACGAACCGCGCTCCTTCGACCCACTCGAGCGGTGTGCGGCGAGGTACTCGCGTTCAGTGTCGGAGATGAACCGGTCGTTGGCGGGGTGGTCGGAACCCCAGATCGCGAAAGCCACTGCCATGATCAGCGGCGGGATGCCTTGTACGATGAACATCGCGTGCCAGCTCCACGCGGAGATCATCCAGCCGGCAGTCGGCGCCATGATGATCGACGACACGGGCAGCGCCATTTCGGAGAAGTTGATCGCCCGTCCGCGTTCGGAATCTGGATACCAGTTCATGAACACGATGGCGAATGACGGCCACACGGCGCCCTCAGCGAGACCCATGATGACCCTGACCGTGAGGAGTGAGCTGTATTCGTGCACCAGTCCGGTGGCGATTGCCGCTGCGCCCCACACGACGAGGGTGCCGACAATGACACGCTTCGGTCCGATCTTGCTCGCCAGCGCGCCGCCTGGAATCTGTGTGATCACGTAACCCCAGAAGAAGGCCGAAAGCAGCACACCGGTGACGGTGGCCGACATGCCGAGGTCCTTCACCATCGAGGGTGCGGCGACACTGATGTTCTGCCTGTCGGCGAAGGCCACCGTGTAGATCAGGAAGAGCAGCACGCCGATGCGCCACCATCGTGCCCGTGGCACTCTCGTAACGATGTTCGCCGCGCTGCCGGGTAGCGTTCCGGATTGTCGTGTCATGACAGCCTCCTTCACCAACCAGGGAGGGGGTCGGGTTCCCAGGTAATAGTCCGCGGTGGCGGTGCATGGAGTATTCGTGGGTGTTGCCTTGATCACGACCGCCCAGCGTCGAGACCTGCGGGCCGCAATTCCTCGATCTGCCGAAATCCGCAGGTCACATGGCACGATCTCCGGCTTCCACCAGGGTTGCCAGGCGTAGCCCCAGGTGTAGCTGCAGGCGATGGTCCCCGTTGTTGAGGTCAAGGCCGGTAATGTCCTCGATCTGGTGCAGCCGGTAGTACAGCGAGGTTCTGTGAATGTGCAGCGCGGTGGCGGTCGCCGGACTGGAGCCCGCATGGTCGAGGTAGGCGGTGATCGTCTCGCGCAATCGGCCGTGCGGGTCGTGTGCGGCGAGGGTTCGCAGTGGCTCTGGTAGCGCGGACCGGGTGAGGTGCTCCTGAGGGATCCGCAGCAGCAGCCCGTAGGCACCGAGGTCTGACCAGGCCGCGATGCCCCCGAGTTGCGGCAGGAGAGCGGCGGCGCGGGCTGCGATGCCTGCCTGCTCACGGGATACCCAGGCATGCTGCGAGCCGCTGCTGGTGCCACCAATGCCGATGACGCAGCGCGAGGAGGTGCCGAGGAAGTCCTCGACATGCTGAATGATCAGGGCGGCTGCTTCGCGCAGCCGTGTGGCGGTGGGTGGCGTGCTCCACAACTGCAGCAGTACGCCTTGGCGGTCCATTGCCGCGGAGACGTCTCGACGCTCGCGGCCCCTTGACACTCTCTCCATCGCGGAACGCAGCGCCACCTCGATTTCCGCGGTTTCCGCACCCGGATCCGTATCGAGCACGTCGGCGACGCTGACCGTAGCGACGGCGGCACCGCGCGGCTGCCGTGTGTCGTCGAGGAAATTCTCGCCGGTCTCCCTGCGGGATGGCTGCGAGCTCAGTAGATCCTGCAGTGCGTGCTCGCGCGCCACCCGCTGCGCGTCCTCGCTCAGGAAATCCCGGTACATCAGCGCCGCGATGTCGTGGCTAACGGTTGCGATCGTGGCTAGTTGCGCGTCGTCCAACGAGTCTTCGGGCTCGATTACCATTAACAGTCCAAGAAGAGTGCCCCGCCAGCGCAGCGGCATACACAGCCGCTCGCCCATCCCGATGTCCGCCCGCGCCGGGATCACTCCTGGCGCCTTCCACTTCGTCACCCCCTGCGACAGGATGTGGCCGATCGCCGCGCTGCTCGGGCTGCGCTGCAGCACTGCCTGCACGCGTACCGCGTCCTCATCGCCGAAGTGTCTACTCACGCAGACCAGCCGAACTGCCGGATCGTCAATGGCAACCGATCGTCCGAGCCGCTCGGCCAGGGCATCGACCATCCGCTGTAGCGCGTTCTGCACCATCCGAAATCAGGCACTGGCCTCGGCGGGCCCGCACCTCCTCCTTCCTCATCGCGCGAACACGTCGCCAAGCAGCCTATTCCTACAGAGCGAGGAAACGGGCGTTTGAGGTCTCGACGTCACGCGGTGTTCCAGGACGCAAGCGCACCGAATACTTGGCCTCATCGTTCGATGGCACCGCACCGAACGGCAGCAGGGCACCGACCCTGGCCGACCCGCAGCCACCCTCGTCTGCGCATAGGAGGTCGAGCATGACCCGCCATCCAACCATCATCGGCTGGTCGCACACCCCGTTCGGAAAGTCCACTGATCCCGATGTGGAGTCCTTGATCGCCAAGGTGTCCATCGCTGCTATTACTGACGCCGAAATCGATCCGTCCGTAGTCGACGGCGCATTCGTCGGCGTATACAACGGCGGATTCTCGACGCAGAGCTTCGAAGCTGCCCTACTCGGCTCCGGGCAACCCACCCTGGCAAGGGTACCGGCGGTCCGGGTCGAGAACGCCTGCGCCACCGGAAGTGCCGCGCTGTTCTCCGCGCTCGACTTCCTCGGGTCGGGACGCGGCCGGATCGCCCTCGTCATCGGTGCGGAGAAGATGACCCACGCCGGCCCCGATGTCGTCAACGATGCGTTGCTAGGGGCATGCTATCGGCGCACCGAAGCCGAAGCGGGAAGTTTCGCAGGCATCTTCGGCAACCTGGCCGCGCAGTACTTCCGGCGTTACGGCGACCAGCGCGAGGCGCTGGCATTGATCGCGGCGAAGAACCACCGCAGCGGTGTGCGCAACCCGTTCGCGCACCTGCGCAAGGACCTCGGCTTCGCGTTCTGCGCCACGCCGTCCGAGCAGAACCCGCGCGTGGCGGGCCCACTGCTGCGCACCGATTGTTCGATGGTGTCCGACGGCGCGGCCGCGCTCGTTCTCGCCGTGCCTGAGATTGCCGCCTCCGCGCGGCGCGGAGTCGTGGTGCGCGGCCGCGCGCATGCCAACGAGCCTTTCGCGTTGACTGCCCGTCGCGACCCGCTTCGGTTGGAGGGCGCTCGTACCGCGTTCCAGAACGCGCTCGCCGAGGCAGGCGCCACGCTGTCCGATCTCGATCTGCTGGAGACACACGATTGCTTCACTATCGCCGAACTGTTGCAGTACGAGGCGTTCGGGCTCGCTGAAAGCGGTAAGGGCGCCACGGTGCTCGCCGACGGTGTCACCTACCGCGACGGGGCGCTGCCGACAAACGTCTCAGGAGGGTTGAAGTCCAAGGGGCACCCGATCGGGGCGACCGGCGTGTCGCAGCACGTGATGGCGGCCATGCAACTGGTCGGTGAGGCAGGCGAGATGCAGCTGCCGAAGGCCGACAGGGCCGCGGTATTCAACATGGGTGGCGCGGCCGTCGCCAACTATGCGTCGGTACTGGAGCGTGCGTGATGACGAACACATCGCGTCGCGCCGTGAACATCGCGGAGCTGCTCACCCAGACCGCGAGGCGGTTACCCGAGGCGTACGCGGTAATCAGCGGGGACACCCGATGGACCTGGCGCAATCTCGACCGCAAGGTCGACGCGCTGGCGCAGCGGCTGCGGCAGCGCGGCATCGGCCGCGGTGATTGTGTCCTGCTGCACAGCCCGAATCACGTCGAGTTCGTGCAGGTCATGTTCGCGACCTGGCGGGTGGGCGCGGTGCTGGCACCGACCAACTTCCGGCTGACCCCTGCGGATATCACGGGGATCGCAGGCGTCTGCCACCCGAGCCTCATGGTGTGCCACCGCGATTACGCTGATCACGTCGAAGCCGTCAGGACTGTTCACGGCCTGCCAGGCGGCGTGCTGTGGATCGCCGACGACGGGCCGGATGCGGTTGCTTCCGCGGGCCAAGTGGACGGCTCCCTGAAGCCCGCGAACGAGCCGGTCTCGGTCGCTGACACCTGCTGGTACTTCTTCACCTCGGGGACCAGCGGCACCCCGAAGGCCGCGTTGCTCACCCACGACCAGATGGGCTTCGTAGTTACCAACCATCTCAGCGATCTGATGCCGGGTATCACCGATGCGCACGTGTCGCTGGTGGTGGCTCCTCTCTCGCACGGCGCGGGAATCCACCTGCTGCCTCAGGTTGCCCGCGGCGCTGCCAGCGTGCTCACTGCCTCGGCGAGACTCGACGGCGAGGAGGTTTGGCGGCTCGTGGAATCCGAGGCCGTGACGAACATGTTCACCGTGCCGACGATCCTCAAACGGCTTGTCGAACATCCAGCCGTGCACCGCCATGACCACGGTTCGCTCCGGCACGTCATCTACGCAGGCGCCCCGATGTACGCGGTGGACCAGGACCGTGCGCGAGGCAAGCTAGGCGAAGTGCTTGTGCAGTACTACGGGCTGGGCGAGGTCCCAGGGAACATCACGGTGCTTCCTTCGGTCGCGCACACCAGGCAGCGTCCGCAGGGCATGGAGTTCGGCAGCTGTGGATACCCTCGCACCGGCATGCAGGTCAGTATCCAAGACGGTGGCGGCAGGGAGCTTCCGCTGGGCGGGCAGGGGGAGATTTGTGTTGCCGGACCCGCCGTCTTCGCCGGTTACCTCAACAATCCCACGGCGAACGACGCGGCATTCCGCGAGGGATGGTTCCGCACCGGCGACACCGGCCTGCTCGACCAAGAGGGATATCTCTACGTGACAGGCCGGATGTCCGACATGTACATCTCGGGCGGATCCAACGTCCATCCACGCGATATCGAGGAGAAGCTGCTGCAGCATCCGCAGATCGCGGAGGTGGCGGTCCTCGGCATGCCCGACCCGGACTGGGGTGAGGTCGGGGTTGCGGTGTGTGTGGCAGGTGGCGACGTGGCACCCGATCCCGAGGAGCTTCGTGCCTGGCTGCAACCGCGAATCGCACGCTACAAGATGCCGCAGTATTTCTTGCTGTGGCAGGAGTTACCGAAGTCCGGCTATGGCAAGATCGCCAAACGCGCCATCCGCACGGAGCTGCAAACGCTCGGGTGGTCGCAACCGCACGAGGCAGGTGCGCTGCCATGACTACCCAAATACCTGTGCGAGCGTTGTGCCATCCCGGTCCGCGCGACGCGCGGCGCAGGGAGTCCGTGGCGACCGATTCGTCAACTGTGCATACCACGCTTGCCCCAGGAATGCGGCTCGTCGACGCGCTCGGGGATGCCGTTGACCGAACTGGATGCTCGAGCGCGCAGACCGAGATCATGGGAGGCACACTCGATCGGGTTTCGTACTCTATCCCTGCTGCCTGCGCCGACAGATCGGTGGCGATGTCTTACAGCGCAACGAAAGAAGCTCATACGCCTGCGCAGCTGATCACCGCGTCGGCGACACTCGGACATCGCGGTGGCGAGCGCTTCATGCACTGCCATGGCGCATGGCTCGACGCGCGCGGCAAACTGCGCGCGGGCCACCTTTGGCCGGAGACCAGGGTAGGCGGGGTGCCGATCTACGCGGTGATTCACCGCCTGCCCGGCGTGGACCTACACAACGCCGTTGACAGCGAAACCAGGATGCCTGCGTTCACCCCACGGCCATCGAGTGTGTCAGCGCCTGGCCACGACGCACCCACACGACGGGCGGTAATCTCGCGCGTCAAACCCGGCGAGGAGTTGCTGGCCGCGGCCAGCGACGTCTGCCGCGAGCATGGCTTTCGCCACGCCGAGATAAGGGCAAGTCTTGGCAGCATTGTCGGCGCACGGTTGCGGCAGGGAGAGCGAGTGGTCGATATCGACGGCCCCGCCACCGAAGTGGTCACCGTGTCAGGGACGCTGCGCGTCCTCGGCGACGATCGGCTCGACTGTGAACTGTCCACGATTCTGGTGGACCGGCACGGCGTGGTACACGCGGGCAGGCTCGTGTCGGGGCACAACCTCGTCGCCGTCACCTTCGAACTGTTCATCGCGGAAGAACACGGGGTATCGAGCCATGGGTAATCGATTGGCCGGTCGGGTGGCGCTGGTGTTCGGGGCGGGGTCGAGCGGAGAAGGTTTGAGCAACGGCAAGGCAGCCGCGCTGGCTTTCGCCCGCGAAGGTGCAAGCGTGGCCGCGATCGACCTGAATGCCCACGAGGCGGAACGAACCGCCAAGGAGATCACCAACGGAGGTGGTGTCGCGCTGGCATTGCGGGCCGACGTTACCGCGGAGGAGCAGGTGCGTGCCGCCGTTGCCGAGGCGTCCGTGCGGCTCGGCGCGCCAACGGTGCTGCACAACAACGTGGGTGTGGCACACATCGGGGGTGTCGTGGATCTGGACTTGCGGTCATGGGAGGCGGCATTCGCGGTGAATCTCAACGGAGTGTTTCTCACGTGTAAGCACACGTTGCCTTGGATGCTCGCTGCCGGTGGTGGCGCCATCGTCAACGTGTCGTCCATCGCGAGCATCCGGGACGTCGGCTACGTCTATCCCAGCTACAACGCCGCGAAGGCGGCCGTCAACCAGCTTACGGTGTCGTTGGCACTGCAGTACGCGAGTGCGGGAGTTCGCGCGAACGCGATTCTGCCGGGGCTCATCGACACCCCAATGGCGCGGCAGCAGGTTGTCGCTGAACAGGCAGACCCACTCGCCGCGCGGGACGCGCGCGATGCCGCCAGTCCCACCGGCCACTCCGGCAGCCCCTGGGATATCGCGGCGGCAGCGGTTTTCCTTGCTTCCGACGAAGCGGCGTACGTCAACGGCGTTTGCCTCCCCGTCGACGGGGGTTTGTCCGCGAGATGCGCGTGACGGGCAGGTCACCCGTGGCTGGCAGCGCTGCCTGCGATCAGGCAGCAGGCGCGATCCGGCGGCGTAACCAGGCTGAGGCGATCGCGAGGTACACGCTCAACCCCATGATCAGCATCGCGACCGGGATGTGCGCGGCGATCAGCGCGTGCGGCCCGTCCTGGGAGGCGGCCTGGCCGAGGCCCGTCTGGATGATCATGAGCACGAACAGCCCGATGCCCGGCCACATCAGCGCGGGTCGGGTGTGGCGAAGCTGGGCACCCGCCAGGATCGCGGCAGCCAGCGAGAGCACGACGAGCACGTATGCCGTGATCTGGTGGAACTGCACAAAGCCGCTGCCTGCCTTGCCGAGGAACTCGCCGGCCCACACCGCCTGCAGCACCACGCCCAGCACGGTCAGCCACGCCAGGATCGCGAACGCGGCGACCATCCTCTCCGGTGCGGCGTGCCCGATGCCTGCCGCTCGTTCTGATCCGGGCTCCGTGCGGTTGCTCATTACGGCCTCCTGGCGAGCTGGGGTACGGGTCAGCCCACTGCGGTGCGTTCGCGGTGCGCGTGGCCCTGTGACTATGGAGTGTAGTACTACCAGCTGTAGACTATCGGAGTGCGGCGACTCGGCGATCTTGAACGTGCGGTGATGGAGGTGCTGTGGCAGCGCGGCGAGCCCGTTACCGTCCGGGAGGTGGTGCGTGTGCTAGGCGAGGAGCGCGACATCGCCCCGACGACCGTGATGACGGTGCTCGACCGGTTGGCCAAGAAGGGCATCACCCGCAGGTGGCGGGAGGGCAGGGCATGGCGCTATTGCCCGGCGGCGAGCCGGGAGGCTTATATCGCGGAACTCATGCGCGACGCACTTGATCTCACGAGTGACCGGGGGGCGGCGCTGACGCGTTTCGCCCGCTCAGTCCCCGAGGAGGAGGCACAGGCGTTGCGCCGGGCACTGGGTGATCTGGAGAGCGATGGCTCATGACGGTGGCGACGGCGTGCTTCGCATTGGCCGTGCTGTGCATGTGCACCGCGTGGTGGCTGGGCAGGGCGCGCTGGCCTCGGCACGCGCCGGCTTCGGCAATCGTGTTGTGGCAGGCCGTCGGCCTCACGTGGGGGATCGCGCAGATCGAAGGACTGCTGGCACTCGCGCTGCTGCCCTACCATCGCGGCGTGCTGCGCGGTGTTGTGGCGCTGGCCTCCGACATCGTCGCCGGTCGGCTGAACGCACGACTCGAAATGGCACACCTCGCGGCACTGGTGGTGGGGTTGGGGTTGGCCGCCGTGCTGGTGGGAGCCCTGGCGGTGTCGTGCTGGGACGTACACACCGCCCGTAGCCGCCACCGCGCGGTGCTGGCTCTGGTGGGCCACGGCAGCCCGAGGGCGCCCGGCGCGCTGGTGCTCGACCATCCCGCCGCGGCCGCCTACTGCATTCCCGGTACCAGGTCTGGCAGGAGCGGGGCGGTGGTCGTCAGCGAGGGCACGCTACGGCTGTTGGACCGAGCCGAACTATCGGCGGTGCTTGCCCACGAGTGGGCTCACGCCAGTGCACGACACGACCTCGTGTTGCTGCCGTTTCGTGCGCTGCGGCGGGTGGTTCCGCCATTTGATGCCTTCCGTGAGGCGTTCGCCGCGGTGGAGCTACTGGTCGAGATGTGCGCCGATGATCGGGCGCGCACTCAGCATTCGGACGGTCCGCTTGCGGGCGCGCTGCTGCGGTTCTGTGGTGCGGAGCGGGTAGGCACGCCTGCCGGTGGGCTCGGCGCCGCCGACGTCGACGTGCTGCCGCGCGTGCGGCGCCTGCTGGAGGCACCGTCCGCTCTGCCCGGGTGGCAGCGGTTCACGGTGTTGGCCACCGCCGCGGTGATCGTCACGCTGCCCGCGGTGCTGGCCTGGTTGCCGTAGTTGCGGCAGGTTCGGCGAGAAACTCGGATTCCCGCAGCCGTACACCGCTCTTCGCGCCGCAGTGCTCGCACGTCAGCGCGATCATGTAGGTCCCGAGGTCCTCGTCGGGCCAGATACTGCCCATCTCCAGCCCGTCTCCCACCGTGAAGCGGCGATCACCACAGCGACCGCAGGTGAGGTCCCGCGTCTCGACGACGTCCAGGACCTTGCGCCGCTGGGTGCCCGCAAGTCGGCGGTGGTTGCGGCTGAGCGGCCCGTCCGGGTTGCCGGTGTGCTCGGTGCGGGTGGTCATCAGATCTCGCCCTCCTTGTCGTAGTACATGTTGTCCTCGCGCCAGCCGCCCATTCCCGCGCCGAGCCGGGAGTAGTCGTCGATGAGCTCGATGCGGTCGACCCACTTGACCATCTTGAAACCGACGCTGGTCTCCACCCTCAGTCGCAGTGGCGCCCCGTGCTCGACCGGTAGCGGCAGCCCGTTCATCTCGTAGGCGAGGATGGTTTGCCGCTGGCGCGCCAGGGACAGGTCCATCACCTCGTAGAAGTGCCCCGTCCCCTTGGGGCGCGGTTCGTCCCGCTCGACAAGCTGGTAGGAGTGCGAGAGCACATATCGTGCCCCCGGTTCGGGTTCGGCCAGGTCGATCAGCTCGCTGAGTGGCACCCCGCCCCACTGCGCGATCGAGGTCCAGCCCTGGATGCAGTTGTGCAGGATCCCTTGCCGTTGACCGGCCATCGCGCGCAGGTCGGCCATGCTCAGGGTGAGCGGGTTTTTCACCATTCCGGCGATCTGCAGGGTCCATTCGGCGAAATGGTGCGCAGCCATGATCTTGTATTGATCGTTGGTCGGTGGGTACCCGTTGACCCGGTGCACCGGAGTGATCGCGCTGTCCGGATAGTTCTGGCGGGAAGTCATGCGATGCAACAGCAGCCGCCGTACGGTATTGACGATCGCGCCGAGCACCTTCTGCGTGCGGCGCTTATGCCGCAACGACAACTTGGTTGCCACGATGTGCAGCACAACGATCGCGGCAACCGTCGCCCCGGCGATGAGGTAGGCGGTCGTCTGGCTGGCGTGCGGGCTTCCCTGCACGATTGTGGGCAGCTTGCCCTCGATGATCACAAGCAGGACGTGCCCGATCGCGAAGAGGATGAACGCCAGCAGGCCGAGGAAATGCAGGCTGCGGGCGCCCTGGCGGCCGCCGAACAGTTTCACGTACCGGGGGAACCGGCCTTCGATCGCCGGTGACTGGGCGGCGCCCGTGGCGATCTGGAACGGTGCCAGCAGGAAGATCACGCCTGCGTAGGTGAGCTTCTGCAGCGCGTTGAAGGGCTGTCCCGGTAGTAATTGCGGTACCCGCAAGCTCAGGTACGTCACGATGTCGTCCCAGGCATGAGGGAAGACCGACCAGGAGCTCGGGACATAACGGTGATACTCCCCGGTGACGAACAGCAGGACGAGATAGCAAATCCCGAGCAGGATCCAGCCGATAACGCTGAGGAAATGCCATTTCCTACCAAGTCCCAGATTGGCGTAACCGGGCATGGCGACCGTCGAGGGCCACTCCTCTTCCTCGTCGAGCGCGGTGTACATCTTGTCCTTCGGCATCACCCGCCGGGTGAACTTCGCCCACTCGCTGCCCGGCCTTGCGTGGTCCTTCCAGTAGAGGATCGGGTGGGTGGAGAGGATCTCCATGCCGCTGCGCACCAGGAAGGACAGGAACAGCACGTTCACCCAGTGCGCGACCCGTAGCCATGCGGGGAAATCGTCAGGATGCACGGGGCACCCCCTCGTCAGCCGGCGCGGGGCGGGAGAAATAGGTGTCCCAGTCCCGCTGTTCTGGTGCGTCCACATTCCACCCGACTCGCAGCGAGATGTAGATCGCGGCCAGCAGCGCCTCGATCAGTAATCCCAGCGTGCCCAACGGGTTGTGCCAGTCGCCGACCGTCTCACGGAACCCAGGGAGCCCGGCCGTTCGGCTCACCAGATAGGCAGCCGTGCACAGTGCGGACACCGTCACCGCAAGCCGCCAGCCCGGCGCCCGGATCCCCACAGCGAGACCGATCGCGGCCAGGAAAGAACCGGCGGCCGCCGCAATCAACAGTGCGCTTGCATACCCCGGCACCCCGGGGTGGG
>JBOHEL010000002.1:0-44406 GCA_050700995.1 Sciscionella sp.
GCTCGGCGTGGTCGGTCGGAGAAAACACGTCAAGAGTTCCGGCGATTGCCCACATGGCCGACATCGTAGTGCGGGCGCGGCGACGGCCCAGCGAGCGCTCAGTGCGAGCCGCGTTGTATCTCGATCAGTTTCGGCCGGACATCGACGATGTAGACCAGGTTCGCCACCAGGCCTGCGATCCAGATGATGAACAGGATGCTGCCGAAGCCGAACAGCCCGCAGGCGACCGTGCTGGCGCCGGTAATCCCGAGCCAGATCGGCTTGGTCTTCTTGTCTCCTGCAGTGAAAGCATCAGCACGCTGCAGCAGCGCGTGCACGAAGGCAAAGACTCCCACGGGCACGGCTGCGTAGCTGATTACCAGCATGATCCAGGCGGCGACCGGCGACACACCTCAAGGGTACGTGCATGGCGAAGCCCCGGTACCGCTCGGGGAGGTACCGGGGCTTGTTGCCGCACTCACTTCTCGGTGCGGCTCGCTCCGTTCGTCTTGCTGGTGGTGCCCGCCGCCCGCGGTTCCGGCTTGACCGTCTTGGTCGTCTTCGCAGCCACAGGCTTCGCGGCGCTCGCCTTGTTCGCGGTTTTACGGGTGACACTGCGGGTCTCGGAGGCCACCTCGCCACCGGCCTGCGAGACCGCCTCGGCTGCCTCGTCCGCTACGGACTGGGCACCTCGGCCAGCCTTCTCGCCGACCGAGCGGGTACGGCGAGACACCCTGGACAGCACGTCCTCGGCGAACTCGCGGGCGTCGCCGCTGATGCCCTCGACACGCCCCTGTGCGGCGGTGACGGCGTCCTCAAGCTGCTGCAGCGCCTGCTTCACCTGCGGCTGGGCGCGCAGCTTGTCCAGTGCGCCTTCGCCGTGCGACGCCAGGTACTCGTAAAGGTCAACGGCCGCCTTGGTGTAGCTGTCGACCAGCTCGCGCAGCTCTTTCACATCGACCAACTTGCGCAGTTCGTCGACGTCCACCAGCTTGCGCAGGTCATCGGAACGCAGCTTCTGGCGCAACTCGGAGATGTCTACCGGCGACTGGCCAGCACCCTTGCCGACCTGGGACTTGGCTTTGTTCACGACATCCACCACCGCCTGGGTAGCGAGGTCGCCCGCGCCGAGAGCGGCCAGCAGCGGGGTCCGCACCTGTTCAAGCGCATCTCCCACGGCGCCCGTGACCTGCTCGCGTGTCCTGCGTACATCTGTCTTGGCCATGGATCTCACTCCTGTGGTGTCCGGGGTCCGTCACCGATCCGTTCACCATCCACATCGGACCCCTCCACTGTGGACTGTGTTGCCGGGCTCGCCTGCTCCGCCACGTTCTCCCGCCGGAAGGATTCGTAGACGTCGAGCAGTATTTGCTTCTGCCGTTCGGACAGGTCGGTGTCGGAGCGGACCGCGTCGACCACCGGACCGCCATGACGCATGTCGAGGATCCCCGCTCGGACATAGAGCGCCTCCGCCGAGATCCGCAGGCCCTTGGCGATCTGTTGCAGGATCTCCGCGCTCGGCTTGCGCAGGCCCCGCTCCACCTGGCTGAGGTACGGGTTCGACACCCCGGCGAGCTTTGCCAGCTGCCGCAACGAGATCTGCGCTGTGTTGCGCTGCTCACGGATGTAGTCCCCGATGTCCCTGCCGAGGTCGGTGACCGCCTGGTTCACGCTCTTGTCCATCGCGGTCGCCTTCCCGTCGTCCACCTGTCCACCCGTCCACCGGCTTGCGATACCCACGGTACGGGAGAGTGCTAGCTATAGCAAGCACACTGCTTGCAACCTCGCCGTGTTCCACAACACAGCACCTGTGTGTGATCTTCAGGGCTGGATGACGGGAGTCTTCAGCGGACGCTGCCGCCATCGGGTCGCACGATCCCTGCGAGGCAATGCAGCAGGGTGGACTTCCCCCGAACCCGACGGCCCATCACCGCCGGTACCTCCCCTACCCGCACCGCGGGTAGGGGGCATCAGCAGGCACAAAGGCAGAACGGGTGGCCAACCGGGTCGGCGTACACCCGAAAGGTCGCCGGCTTGTCGTCCAGCAGCGTGGCGCCGAGCGAGAGCACCTTGTCATGCTCGGCGTCGATGTCCGGCACACGGAAGTCGATGTGCAGCATCTGCGCACGCTCGTTCGATGGCCAGGTCGATGGCTGATACTCAGGATCACGCTGGAAACAGATGTCGGCCCCGCCTTCCGGGTTGTCCAGCGTCACCCATGGATCATCCCGCTTGTCGTCCTTATCGATCTCCCAGCCGAGCAACTGCCCGTAGAACTGCGCCAGCGCCCATGGGTCCGGGCAGTCAAGTGCCACACAACCGAACGCGATCGCCATACCGATCCCTCCATTGATGAGCCTTGCCTGGAGTATGGCCGCGAGGTCTGACAATTTCTCTGTGCGGATTACAGGAGCTGGGTCAGCGCGTAGATCAACAGGCCGGCGAGCGCGCCGACGATGGTGCCGTTGATCCGGATGAACTGCAGGTCCTTGCCGACCGCTATCTCGATCTTGCGCGAGGCCTCCAGGCCATCCCAGCGCGCCACCGTGTCGGTAATCAGCGTGGTGATCTCGCCGGAGTAATTGTTCACCAGGTATGCAGCGCCGCTCTCGACCCAGGTGTCCACCTTCTCCCGCAGCGCGTCATCGTCGACCAGCCGCTTGCCGAAGGAGACCAGCCCGGCACGCACCCTGCGGCGCAGCTCGCTCGACGGGTCCTCGGCCGCGTCGAGCAGCATCTGCTTGGCAGTGCCCCACGCCCGCCCGATCAGGTTCTGTACCTCGGGATGCTCCAGGACCTGCGCCTTCACCTGCTCGGCTCGCGCCATAGTGTCTGGGTCGGACTGCAGGTCGGCGGCGAACTTCACCAGGAAACGGTCAACGGCCATTCGCATGGGGTGGTTGACGTCCGTCTTCACCGCCCACGCGAATGACAGCACCTCGCCGTACACCTTGTCGGCCAGCATCTCGTCCACGAACTTCGGCGACCATGTCGGCGCCCGGTCCGAGACCACGCGCAACATCGTTGCGTGGTTGTCGCGCACCCACTCGTAAGCACGATCGGTGATCAGGTCAACCAGCTTGTGGTGGGCGCCATCGGTGAACACCCGATCGAGGATCTTGCCGAGCGGCGGCCCCCACGGCTGCTCGACCAGCCGTCGCACAATCACGTGCTCCAGTACCGCCTGCACGTCCTCATCGCGCAGCACGCGCACCAACCCGCGCATCACGGTGGCCAGCTCGCCGGTGACCCGCTCAGCGTTGTCCTCCATCGCCAGCCAACCACCGAACCGCCGCGAGATACCGACCCGGCGCAGCTTGTCCCGCACCACATCCTCGGCCAGGAAGTTCGAGCCGACGAAGTCTCCGAGGCTGTCACCGAGTTGGTCCTTGCGGGTCGGGATGATCGCGGTATGCGGGATTGGCAGCCCGAGCGGCCTGCGGAACAGCGCGGTGACCGCGAACCAGTCGGCAAGCGCACCGACCATGCTCGCTTCGGCGGCGGCGTGCACGTACCCAAGCCAGCCGGTGGCTCCGACGAGCTGGGTGATGACGTACACCACGGCCGCCAGCACCAGCGCGCCAACCGCGACCAGCTTCATGCGGCGCAACGCCAGCCGCTTGGCCCGCTCGGCGGGAGTCAGATCGTCGTCCACACCGTCCATTCTTACCCGCTGTGAGATTCTCTGCGGGTGCGTGAACCAGTGCTCGTCCCCAGATTGCGCCCCTTCACCGCCACGATCTTCGCTGAGATTACCGCGCTGGCGCGGCGACTCGACGCGGTCAACCTCGGCCAGGGCTTCCCCGATACCGACGGTCCTGCTGCCATGCTCACCACCGCGCAGCAGGCTATCGCCGCAGGTGAGAACCAGTATCCACCAGGTAGTGGGCGGCCAGAACTGCTGGCGGCGGTGTCCGAACACCGGCTGCGCTACGGCACCTCATACGACCCGGATACCGAGGTGCTCATCACTACCGGCGCGACCGAAGGCATCGCGGCCGCACTGCTGGCATTGGTCGGCACCGGGGACGAGGTACTGGTGATCGAGCCGTACTACGACGCCTACGCGGCGGCGGTGGCGCTGGCCGGCGCGCAGCGCAGGGCGGTTCCGCTCCGGCAGGCCGAGGGCGGCGGCTTCCAGTTGCACGCCGAGGACCTGGGTGCCGCCGTGACGCCGCGCACTACGGCGATCCTGCTGAACTCGCCGCACAACCCGACGGGGACGGTGCTCTCGGCCGAGGATCTGGCCGGTGTGGCTGAGCTGTGCGTGACGCACGATCTGATAGCCATTACCGACGAGGTCTACGAGCACCTGGTCTACGACGGCAAACAGCACATCCCGCTGGCAAGCCTGCCCGGGATGCGGGAACGAACCGTGACTGTCTCCAGCGCGGGCAAGACGTTCAACTGCACCGGCTGGAAGATCGGCTGGGTATGCGGCACACCGGAGCTGGTTTCCGCGGTGCGAGCGGCGAAACAGTTCATGACCTTCGTCTCCGGCGGACCGTTGCAGTCCGCGGTCGCGCACGCGCTGCGCCACGAGGGGCCATGGGTTCAGACGCTGCGCGAGGAGCTTCAACAGAAGCGGGACCGGCTCACCGCCGGGCTGACGCAGGCTGGCTTCGAGGTCTGTGAGTCCGCTGGTACCTACTTCGTGTGCGCGGACGTGCGGTCGCTGGGATACCGGGACGGTGCCGAGTTCTGCTGGGCACTGCCGGAGCGCGTCGGTGTCGCCGCAGTGCCGGTTCAGGTATTCACCGACCACCCAGAACAGTGGCGTCACTTGGTGCGCTTCGCCTTTTGCAAGCGTGACGGGGTGCTGGATGAGGCCATCCGCCGCCTCACAACACTGTGATGCTGAAAGTGGCTCTTGTTCCAAAGAGTGTGCTGAAAGTGGCTCTTGTGTCGCTCAACGACACAAAAGCCACTTTCAGCACAATGGACCCGGACGGTTGGACGGAGGGAGGGTCGGTAACGGTTCCCTTTGGGGCTCGATCGGGCGATAGCCGGGCGTTCGGGGAGCCTGCCGGGGCGTTCCGCCATCTCATTTGCCGTTGCGCCCCAACGAGATGAGCGGGAGACACCACGGTGCGAAGGAACCCCGACCGGACAGAATCCGAAACCGGGCTGGTGGCCCGCGCGGCAAGTGGCGACGAACACGCCTGGCGAACCCTTGTCGACCGGCACGGCCACGTACCGTGGGTAATCGCGCGTCAACACGGGCTGTGTCACGCGGACGCGGCAGACGTAAGCCAGACGACCTGGCTACGGCTCGCCACCGGCCTGCATGCCCTGCGCGACCCCTCACGCCTGGTGTATTGGCTCGCTACCACCGCCCGCAGGGAATCCTTGCGCCTGATCGCCACTCACCGCAGGGAGTCGCCCGAGGAAACCTGGGAAATCCGGGCGGGCACCACCGATCCGCCCGACATCGTGCTGCTGGGAACTGAGCGTGACACCGTGCTGTGGCACGCGTTCGCTGCCCTGCCGGATCGCTGCCGCCAGATCCTGAAGATCCTGGCATACGCACCCGACCTCAGTTACGCGCAGATCGGCCGCGCCATCGGCATCTCGCCGCACAGCGTCGGCCCGAACCGCAGGCGCTGCCTCGACCAGTTGCGGCGCAAGGTCACTGCCGCCGGGATCTTCGAGGAGGCGGGATGAGAATGGCGGGAACACACCGGTCACCCGAGGAATCGGAACTGCTCGCGGAGCTTGCCTCCCTGCTGCACCGCATCGACCCGGTGCCACAGCAGGTACTCACCTCCGCGCTCCGCGCCGGGGCGTTCCTCGCGGCAGCCACCAATGCCGATCTGTTGGAATTGCTGTGGGACTCGGCAGTGTCGGGCGAACCGGCATCGGTACGCGGGCATTCCGACGTCAGGGCGCTGAGCTTTCGTGCCGGAGAGGCCACGGTGGAAGTCGAGATATCCGCCACGAACCCAGACACCCTGGCCATCGTCGGTCTGCTCACCGGGTACCGGGCAGTCACCGGTATCGCCGTGCAGTCACCAATCGGTTGTCATGAGTCCACTGTGGATTCCTGCGGCGGATTCCAGATCGGGCCGGTACCTCGCGGACCGTTACGCATCTGGTTGCGGACCGAGCACGACGGCGAGGCCCTCAGCGAATGGTTCACGTCATGAGAAAGCCCGCTCGGTTGGCCGCGAAGGCGGGCAGCATCCTCGCCAGCGCTCAGCACGCGCCCGCAGCCACCCTGCGGCGGGCGGGAAGGCTACTGGCATCGGCAGGCACCCCGCAGAAGATCGTCTTGCTGCACGCGATGAGCTTGGCGCATGCCGAGCGTGGCGAACTGGTGCTGGCGGAGGCACGAGTGCGCCACGGGTTGCTGCTGGCCGCCCGCACCGGCGACGCCAGCAGCGGTGCGGGGTTGCGCCTGACCAAAGCGTGGGTCGACCTGCAGCGGGACGCGCCGCATACGAGTCTCGGCGAGTTGGCTGCGGCCGCGCCGCTGCTCGGCGGAGAGGAGCCCGCCAGGGCGCGGTTCCTGCGTGGGATGGCTTCGCATGTCGCGGGCAGGCACCGGCAGGCGGAGGCCGAACTGTCATCGGCGGTCGAACTGTTGCGCGCGCGGCGGGACGAACACTGGCTGGCAAATGCCCTCAACGCCAGGGCAGCCACCCGCACGGCACTGCTACGGCCTGCCGAGGCGGAGGCCGATTTCCTCGCGGCCGCATCGTTGTTCACCGGGCTCGGCGAGTATGGCAGGGCAGCATGTTGCCACCACAACCGCGGCTTCGCGGCGATGCGTGCGGGTGAACTGCCGAGGGCACTGGCGCTCTTCGCCGCTGCCGAACGTGCCGGAGCGGACCTCGCCCAACATCCCGAACTGCTCGCGGACCAGGCGGAGGCACTCCTCGCCGCCGGGCTCGTCGCCGACGCGCGGCGACTGCTGGAGCGCGCCGTGGCGTGCCTCGCGGCTGCCGGCAGGAGTACCGCGCTCGCCGAGACGGCACTGACGCTCGCCGGTTGCGCGCTGCGCGCCGGCGACCTGGATATCGCGGGCACGCTTGCCGCGCGGGCCGCCGAGATGTTCACCGCACAGCGACGGCCTGCTTGGCGCACCGCGGCGCGCGCGGTCTCGCTACGCGCGATGCTGGCGGCACAGGGTGGCGACGGCCGGTTGTCCGAGGCTTGTGTGGTCGCCTCGGCCTGCGCCGGGCACGGCTGGTCTCAGCTGGCCGCGGAGTTGCGGCTGGCAGCAGCGGAACTGGCGCCGACGGAACTCGCCACCCGACTACTTGGCACCGTCGCGGAACTGTGCGACTCGCCGCTGAGCGAGACTCAGATACTCGGCAGGCTCGCGCAAGCCAGGTTGGCGCGGCTACGCGGTGACTCGCACTCGGTGTATCGCGTCGCGGACGCGGGTTTGCGGGTGGCAGCAGGGCAGTGGGCTCCCTCCGATGCCGGTGTCAATCTCGCTGCCGCCGGGCTGGCGTGCGCATTGTCCGAGCGGCGGCCGGAATCCGTGCTCATCTGGGCCGACCGCCTGCGTGAGCTCGCTGATATGCCACGCCGGGTGCGACCGCCCGAGGTGCCCGCGCTGGCCATGGCGCTGGCAGGCTTGCGTGCCGCACAGGCCGGATTGGACAGCTCGCCCGATGCCGCCGCCCGGAATGCCGTCGCGGCCCAGGAGAGAGCGGTGCGCCGTGCCGCGTTGGCAAGCGGGGAACGGCAGGAGGCACGGCAGGTACTCGATCTCTCGCGGCTGACCGGTTCCCTCGGACCGGCGGTACTGCTGAGCTTCACAGTCCACAGTGGAGTCGTTACGGCGGTGGCGATGTCCGCGAACGGCAGCTGCATGCGACGGATCGCCGCGCTGGACGAGGTGGCCGGGGCGATCGGCGCACTACGGTTCGCGCTGGCCTGCCGCGCCCGCGGCAGGCATGCCGCCGGAGCCGCTTGGCTGCGGTGGTATGCCGAAGTAGACAGGTTACTGCTGGCACCGGTGGCCGACCTGCTCGGCGATGGCCCATTGATCGTGATCCCGGCGCCGCCGCTGCACACCGTCCCGTGGGCTGGTTTGCCTTCCTGCCGCGGCCGTCCGGTGTCGGTGTCGCCGTCAGCGGGAGCCTGGCTACGTGCGGCGCGCAACCCTGCCGAAGCGCCGGGCGCGACGGTGTGGATTTCCGGGCCAGGCCTGCGCCACGCGGAGGTAGCGGTTCGCGGGTTGCGCCACCGCTACGGCGGCACGCTGCTCGCGGGGAAGCGGGCCACTACAGCCGCCGCACTGTCCACGATGGACGGAGCGAGTTTGGCGCACATCGCCGCGCACGGCCGATTCCGGGAGGATCAGCCGATGTTCTCCAGCCTCACGATGGCGGCGGGCGCGCTGTACGGGCACGACCTCGCGCGACTGCGGTCCGCTCCCCGGTGCCTGGTGCTCTCGGCATGCGAGTCCGGCAGGTCGGCTGTGGACACCGGTAACCGCTTGCTCGGGTTGTCCACGGTGTTGCTCGCGCGTGGCACCTCCTCGGTGATCGCCAGCGTGCTCCCGGTACCCGACGCCGAGGCAGCCGCCCTGATGCGTACCCTGCATGCCTTGCTGCACAACGGATCTCCGCCCGCTACCGCGCTGGCTGTTGCACAGGCCGCGCACGGCGACCTCGGCTTCATCTGTCTTGGCCGCTGAGCGTCGGCACCGGACAACACGGGAGACCGCAGTGCTATCAAGGAGCCGCCACGGGCCTGCCTGGCACCGGCGACCGGGCACAGGCCTGCTCGCGAGCGCTCGCGGCGTCCATACCGGATCGGCGCAGTGCGGCGACCTCCGCCGCCACTCGTGGCGCGGCGAAGGAGGTTCCGCTCCACGCGGCCGCGGTGTACTCGCGTTGCACCCCGTCCGGGTCGGACATCCGCACGAAGCTGCTCACCACGTCCACACCAGGCGCCGCGGCATCGACCCAGTCCCCGTGATTGGAAAACGTGGCGAGATCGCCGCCTGCGCCGGTGGCGGCGACGGCGAGCACTTCAGGTAACGCGGCGGGCCAGAACGGGCGCGCGCTCGCACCGTTGCCCGCCGCCGCCACGACTGTGCAATCGGAATATCGAGCGATTTCGTTGACCAGCGCGGGCGGGCAGCGATCCTGGGCGGTGTAACAGCCGCAGGCCAGCACGATCACGTCAATGCTGGAACCACGCTGTGCCGCCGTCGTGCGCATCGTGCGCAATGCCCCGGCAACGATCAGGTCGTCGGAAAGGCCGGTGGAGGCGAGTGTCCTGTGGTGGCGGATGGTCACACCGGGGGCGTGCTGCAGCAGCACGCCCGCCACGAACGTGCCGTGCCCCGCCTGTCGGTCCTGCCCGCTCAGGCCATCGGCATCCAGCACTTCAGGCGCCAGCCCCCACTCCGATAGCCATGGCCGCGCCGCGAACCACGGGTGCGGATCCAGCCCGGTGTCCAGCACCGCGGCGGTGACAGGCGGATCCCAAAGCTGCTGCGCCGGTGGTTCCGGCGGCGAAGCGGCCGATGGCACCGCACCGGTGCCGAACAGCACCGGCGTTCCGAAAAGCACCGCGCTCCCGACATGCACGTGGTTGGGGGAGAGCCCGAACTCCGAAGCGATCTCGACACACCGGCGCCGTTCTGAGGATCGCAGCCTGACCCTGGCCATTCGATCCGCGTCCAGATGCTCGACGCCGTCGACCCACCGCTTGATGGCCGGCAGTACCGTCGCGAGCTGCGCCGGGGTGGCTACCAACTCCCCGACCCGCACCATGCATTCGCCACTACCGCCAGGATCGTGCACCATCACGCTGCCCGCGTGCTGGCGTGTCGCGTTCCACATATCGACGAGTTCGGCAAGTCCGACTACTTCGCCGCCTGTCTGATTGTCGCGTGGTGCCGAGGCCATCCCGCCACTCTTGCGGAACCGGCAGGAGATCACCCGCCGACTGAGTGATCATCACCCGGTGTGGTGAGAACGTAGCGCCTGTCCGAGTGGCTGCCCTTCAAAATCGGGCCATCGCGGTGCTAGACATAGAGGATCGTCGAGCGGAAAGCGCGACGTCACGAGTAGTCGGGAGCGACGTGGTCGAGACGGCGGCGTGCACACAGCTCAGTGCCGGGCTGCGCCGTTTCGCGTTGCGGCTACTGACCGTCCTCGGCCTGCTCGCCGCCGGATGGGCGCTCGCCACCGCCCTCGGCGGTACCGCCTCCGCCGCCGAGATTCCGGTCACGCCGCTCGGCGAGCCCTCGCGGCCCAGCATTGCGGCAGCCACCTCCTCCGGCGAGCAGTCCGCACCGGTTGGGCTATTCGGCGCCTTGAGTTCGCGGAACGGGGTGCTCTCCCAGGTCACGAATGTGCTGCACACCGCAACCCACACCGTGACAAACATCGTTCACACCGCGACAGATCCCGTCGTGGACACCACGGCCGTGTTACCGACAAAGCTGTCGATTCCCATCGCGCCGGGCTCACCGAGCGTCGCGTTACCGGTCAGTATCGGAAACTCCCCTGAACGACTCGCAGCACCACCCACGGCGGCATCCACCCCACCGGCAGACCACGCCGCGGTGACCCCACCCGCCATCGAGCGCCCCGCGGCAGGCCACCCACCAACCCCTCCGCCTCCCCACAGCATCCCGGCCGTCACTGAACGGCATGCCGATCCCGCACCGCCCAGCGGCAGTATCGATGCGGACACATCAGAACGCGGCACCACGCCAGGACTTCCTGGCCCGGTGCCGGTGCCCGCGCCAAGCGCACCAGCTTCCTCGTGCGTGGCGGGCCACGGTGAGGTCGGCTCGGCGAAAAGCTCCTACGCTGTTCTTCCTGAAAGCTGGACCCCGCAGTCCTTGTGCGCCACCGGCACCATGACCGGGGGCGCGGCCCGCCCGCCGCTGACGCCGCCGGGCCTGCCCAGTACCTCGCCCGACTGACGGCCCGCTCAACGTCGTGATGCCGCGCGCCCTCATTGCTGGAGCAGCACGGATATTCCCCGCCATCCCACGATTCACCGCCCAGTCAGGCCACGCCGGACGCCGCCTCGCGCGTTCGCGGCCGACTCACCGTCTTCCCATGTGGCCACCGCGCCCGGCCGCACGGGAAATGCGGTCCCGGCGTCGTGTTTGCCCCCACGGCGCCGGGGCCCTCCCGCCGCCGGTGCGCCGAGGGGTCGCACCGGTGGCGAACGCATGAGCCATCGCACGACCGGTGTCCGTTCAGGCGCTTCGGAGGCTGCCGCAACTGCTGGCCGGCGGAAATGTAGTTGAATTGATGCTGACATCGCGAAGGCACGTGAGCGGATCCGATCCGGCGCCGCGACGCCACCGCTGGGCGGGCCGACGGTTACGCCCAGGCCAATCTGATCGCGGTACCCGATCACCCATGTGCCCGATGCGAGCTGCCAAATGTGATGATAGGAAAGCACACATGACCAGCCCCATCCTCGACCTCAACGGTGATCTCGGCGAAGGCTTCGGGATCTGGCGGCTCGGCGACGACGAGGCCCTGCTCGACGTATTGACCAGCGCGAACATCGCGTGCGGTTTCCACGCGGGCGATCCGGCCACGATGCACAGGGTCACCTCGGCCGCGGTGGCGCGCGGGGTCGCGATCGGCGCCCAGGTCAGCTACCGGGATCTGGCAGGCTTCGGCAGGCGGCGGATCGACGTGCCGCCCGACGAGCTCGCCGACGACGTGCTGTACCAGATCGGCGCGCTGGAAGCGTTCGCGCATGCGGCGGGTGATCGCGTGCGCTACCTGAAACCGCACGGCGCGCTGTACAACACAGCGGTCACCGACGACGGTCAGGCAGGTGCCGTGGTGGACGCGGTCCGCCGTTACGACCCCGGGCTGCCGATACTGTGCCTGCCGGGATCGCGGCTGGCCGAGCTGGCCACCGAGGCCGGGCTGACCCCGGTCGCCGAGGCTTTCGCGGACCGTGCCTACACACCGGAGGGACATCTTGTGTCACGCCGCGAGCGGGCCGCCGTGCTGCATGATCCGGAAACCGTGTTGCAGCGCGGGCTTTCCATGATCACCGAGGGCAGGGTGCGCGCCATCGACGGCAGCATCGTAGCGATCTTCGCGCGCTCGCTCTGCGTACACGGTGACACCCCTGGCGCGGTTCGGATCGCGCAGCGGCTGCGCGAGGGGCTGATCGAAGCGGGCGTGGAACTGGCACCGTTCACCGGAGCGCATACCTGATGCTCGTCAGGCGTTGCGGCGAAAGTGCCGTGCTGGTGGAGTTCGATCACCTTGAGCTGGTGCTCGGCCTGTTGCGCGAACTGCGTGCCCAACCACCGCGTGGTGTGCGGGGACTGGTGCCCGCCGCCCGCACCCTGCTCGTCGAGTTCGACCCGGCGCGCGTGAGCTTCGACGCGTTGGTCGCCGAGCTCACCACCCGGCCGCTCGCTGCCACCGACTCCGACACCGGCGAGCAGGTGGTACTGCCGGTGCGCTACGACGGCGAGGACCTAGCCGACGTCGCCGCGCGCACGGGCATGGACACGCGCGAAGTGGTGCGCAGGCATACCGCTGCCGTGTACACGGTGGCGTTCTGTGGCTTCGCGCCGGGCTTCGGCTACCTCACCGGCCTTGACGCCGCATTGCGGCTGCCCCGCCACGACACCCCGCGCACCCGCGTGCCCTCGGGTTCGGTCGGGTTGGCAGGCGAGTACACCGGTGTCTACCCGCAAGCTTCCCCCGGTGGCTGGCGGATCATCGGCCACACGAGCGCCACGGTGTGGGACACCGAGGCAGACCCCCCGGCGTTGCTGGTGCCCGGCGCCACGGTCCGCTTCGTCGAGGCGGCATCGTGACGCTTGTGGTCGTCGAGACCGGGCCGCTCGCGACCGTGCAAGACCTCGGGCGCCACGGCATGGCGGCCCTCGGCGTCGGCGTGTCCGGGGCGGCCGACACCGCAAGCCTTCGGCTGGGGAACCGGCTGGTTGGCAACCCCGAGCGCAGCGCAGCCATCGAGCTGACCTTCGGCGGGCTCGCGGTGCGCACCGAGGTGGCTCGCACCGTCGCGATAACCGGCGCCGCCTGCCCGATCGTGGTCAACGGCCGCGCGGCGGATATGTACGGCCCGGTGTCCGTACCCGCTGGCGCACTGCTTCGGGTGGGCACGCCGACGTCCGGCCTGCGCAGTTATCTCGCGGTGCGGGGTGGCATCGACGTTCCCGAGGTGCTGGGGTCGCGGTCGACCGACACCTTGTCGGGCCTCGGACCGGCACCACTGCGCGCCGGAGACCTGCTGCCGGTTGGACTGGCAAGCCGCGAGTTCCCCGCGATTGACCTCGCACCGCAGCCGATGCCGCTCGGCGAGCCTGCGCTACGCGTGATCGCGGGGCCCCGGCAGGACTGGTTCACGGCGGCCGCGCTGGACACGCTGTGCTCGCAGCCGTATGTGGTCACCGCCCAGAGTAACCGGATCGGGGTGCGGCTGAAAGGCGGCGCGCTGCGGCGACGCGACGACACGGAACTGCCGCCAGAGGCGATGGTGCTCGGTGCGCTGCAGGTACCGCCGTCGGGGCAGCCGATCCTGTTCCTGGCCGATCACCCGGTGACTGGCGGCTACCCGGTAATCGCGGTGGTGGTGCTGGCCGACCTTCGGCACGCCGCGCAGGCACGACCTGGGACATCGCTGCGGTTCACGACGGCAGCGCACTAGTGTGCTGAGGGTGCCGAAGATCGAAACCGCGCAACGGGACGGCGTTGGTCGCGATGGCGAGCCCCGGCCGACCGAAGACAGGATAGCGGTGCTGCCCAAGGCGGTGCTCCTGCTGGACGGCGCCACCGCGACAGGGCTACGTGGTATGAGCGTCACCGAGTATGTCGATGCACTGCTGCAGATGCTGGCGCGCCAAGTCGCCAAGCGTCCTTCCGCCGATCTTGCCACGCTGCTCGCCGCCACGATAGGTGCCCTCGCCACGAAACACGGCCTCCTGCCGGGGGAATCACCGTCCTCAACGGTGGCGATGCTTCGCTGGCAACCATCCACTGTGGACGTTCTGGTGCTCGGCGACTCCCCGGTCGTGATCTTCACCCCTGACGGCCGGCTGGAGGTGGCCGACACCCGGCTTGCCGTGCTGCGGCGAGCCGGAAAGCTCGGGGACACCGCGGCCGTTGACAGGCTGCGCAATGTCGATGGCGGGTTCTGGGTAGCGGAGGCGGATCCTGGCGCGGCGGCACACGCACTGCGCGGCAGTTGGCCGATGCCGGAGGTGATGGCCGCGATACTGGCAAGCGACGGCGTGTCGGTCGGCGTGGACGACTACCGGCTGTTCGACTGGGAGCGGCTGCTCGAACTGTCCACAACGGACGGCCCGGAGGCGGTGCTCGACGCGGTGCGCACCATTGAACGCACCGACCCCGACCGCATCCGGTGGCCACGCCCCAAGCTCCACGACGACCAGTCCCTAGCCGTGGTCCACTTCTAGCACGCTCCAGCGGGCACGGCGCGCAGGTCGAGTGCGGTAGCAGGCAGGAGACTGTGCGGCCTATCCGCGCACGTGGTTTGGGGGTCTTCAAGACCAACAGGGTCTTGAAGACCCCCAAACCTGTGCCGGCCACGGCACACCACAGACCTAGTCCATCCACTCGACACCAGTGGTAGTCGCACCCATTCGGCCTGTCATCGACATACTTTAGTACTTGACGTGCAGAAGTGTGCGTCTTACGCTCCTAACGAGTGACCTGGACCATATTTCGAGGTGGGTTGACGGAGCAATCGATCACACGGTCAAGTCCGACCGAGCGGCGGTCAGTGGCCGGTGGTCGCCGGCATTGCCGCGATCGTCCGCTCACCCAGAAAGGGAACGCCATGAAACAGCTCCGGCGTACCACGTTAGGCGCCATGGCGGCGGCTGCCATCGTGATGCTCACGGTGACCGCGTGCGGCGGCTCGTCCGGCGGTCAGGCCGGCTCCGGCACGGCGAACGCGGAACTGGCAAAGGTGCTGCGGGCCGAGCTCGCGGGGAAGGTACCCGCTTCGGTGCAGCGCCAGCTCGAGGGCGGCGGCAAGCTCGCCACCGGCCAGCCGGTACCCGGCTATCCGAAGGGCGCGCCGCCGTCACCGGCGAATGTCTTCCACCTCAGCGCGGCGGATCGCGCGAAGCTGAAGGCCGGTCACTACACGGCTGCCATCGCGATGCATCTGATGAACGCGTCATGGCCACGGCTGCAGGTCCAGGCAATAAAGGCGACGCTGCAGAACCTCGGTGTCAAGGTCATAGGCGTCACCGACGCGAAGTTCAACGCATCGACCCAGATCAACGACATCCAGACCCTGCTGACCCGCCACCCCGACGTGCTGTTCTCGATACCGGTCAACCCCACCACCGAGGCCTCCACCTACAAGAGCGTGCAGAGCCATGGCACGAAACTCGTGCTGCTCGACAACGTTCCCAAGGGGCTGTCACCCGGCAAGGATTACGTGACCATCGTCTCGGCCAACAACGGCGGTGACGCCCGGTACGCCACCGAGCAACTCGTCAAGCATGTCGGCTGCACCGGCACCGTCGGTTACCTCGGGATCGGCTACTACTTCCCCGTCGTCACGGTCAGGGACAACAACGCGTTGAAGGTTCTCGGCCGGTGCAAGAACCTCAAGCTAGTGAAGCAGACCTTCACCGATGAGACCAACCAGGCGCATCAGGAGGCGATGTCGATGCTGGTCGCGCACCCGGACATGAAAGGCATGTGGGCCGCGTGGGACACCGTCGCGGCGCAGGTAGTGTCCGCGGAAAAGGCGCAGGGCATGAAGATCTTCATCGCGACCAGCGATCTCGGGCATCTCTCGGCGCTGCAGATGGCGCAGGGCTACATCCAGGCCATCGGGTCCCAGCAGCCCTACGCGCAGGGTGTGGCGGAAGCGAAGGCGGCGGCGTACTCACTGTTGGGTAAGAAAGTTCCGCCGTTCATAGAGGTGCCGACGGTGCCGGTGACGCAGGCAGACCTGATCCCTGCCTACAAAAAGGTGCTGCATGCCGATCCGCCTGCCGATGTGATAAATGCACTCAAGCAGTCGGCGGGCATGTGACGACCGCGCGGGCGGGGTATCGGAACTAAGCGCCGGAGGTGCGCGACATGAGCGTGGGCGAGGAATTGCAAAGGCCGGACGGTTCCGCCGCATCAGCCGAGGGCGGCGGAACCGGCGGAGCGCAAAACAAGAGCGCGTTGAGTATCGCGGTGCGGGAGCGGCTGGGATCGCAGGCGGTCGTTTACCTGATCTTCCTGGCGGTCGTGCTGTTCTTCGTATTCGCCGCACCCGCGTTCGCCTCGTTGCCGTCGCTGGCGAACATCGGACGGCAGGCGGCCGCGATCACCGTGGTTTCGGTGGGCATGACCGTGGTGATCGTGTGCGCCGAGATCGACCTGTCCGTCGGCTCGGCCGCCAGCCTGTGCGGGATGCTGGCGGGAGTGTTTCTCTCCGACGGGTGGCCGTGGCCGGTAGCGGTGCTCGCGGTACTCGGGATCGGCGCTGCGATCGGGTTCATCAACGGGTTCATTACCGCATACGTTGGGGTGCCGTCCTTCCTGGTGACGCTCGGCATGTTGTCGGTGCTGGCCGCCGTCGCCTTGATGATCACGAATACCGCTTCGGTACCGATCACGAACAACGGCTTTCTCGCGGTGCTCGGACCGCTGTCCTTCGCCGCGATCCCGCTACCGGTGTGGTGGGGCATCGCGGTCGTGTTGATCGGGATCTACCTCTTGCATTTCAGCGTGTTCGGGCGTCATGTGTTCGCCACCGGCGGCAGCCGGGGTGCCGCACTGTACTCCGGGATCAACACCCGCAAGGTGGTGCTGGCGAGCTTCGTGTTGTGCGGCATTCTCGCGGCGTTCGCTGGCCTGCTCATCGCGGGCCGTTCGGAAGCGGCGAACCCGACCGTCGGCGTAGGGATGGAACTCTCCGCCATCGCCGCTGTCATCCTCGGCGGCACCGATCTGTTCGGCGGGCGCGGCACGGTGCTCGGCACTGTCGCGGGCGCGATATTCATCGGCGTGGTCGGCATCGGGCTGATCCTGATGGGTGCGGGTGCGCAGATGCAGGACCTGATTACCGGCGTGATCATCATTGGCGCGGTTTCGATCAACAAGCTCGGTAAACGTACCTAGCGAGGAGGCGGGCAGATGTCGCATGGCGCTGTCGCGGAGGAGCGGCGTGACACCGACGGTGTGCCGGTACTGGAGCTGGACGGCGTCACGAAACATTTCGGCGGGGTCGCCGCGGTCGCGGGTGTCTCCGTGACGGTCGGCCGAGGTGAGGTCGTCGCGCTCGTGGGAAACAATGGCGCCGGCAAGTCGACGATCATGCGCATGGTCTGCGGGGTGCACCGGCCCGATTCCGGGGAGGTGCGTGTCGACGGCAAGGCCGTGAAGTTCCACAGCCCGCGTGACGCGCGCACGGCGGGTGTCGAGGCGGTGCCGCAGGAACTGGCGCTGGCCGGTTACCTCACCGTGGCCGCGAACATCTTCCTCGGCAGGGAGCTCAGGCACGGCTGGGGCCCGTTCGCCCCCTTGCGGCGCCGGGCGATGACCAAGCGTGCGGCCGAGCTGATCGAGGGCTTCGGGATCACCATCCCCAATATGCGCGCCAGGGCAAGGGATCTTTCCGGTGGGCAGCAACAGGGTGTGGCCATTGGAAGGGCGGTCGCATGGGGCAGCCAGCTGGTTGTGCTCGACGAGCCCACCGCCGCGCTCGGCGTGCACGAGACGGAACAGGTTGAGAACACCGTCAAGAAGATGCGTTCCAGCGGGGTATCGGCGATGCTGGTGAGTCATCAGATCGACCAGGTCTTCCGGGTAGCCGACCGGGTGTACGTGCTGCGGCAGGGCCAGCTGGTAGGTGAGCGGGTGATCGCGTCAACCACGCCGGAAGAGATCGTGTCGCTGATTACCGGGGCAGCCGGGAGTCGGGCGGCGTAGGCGGGTTCGCGACGAGGCCGGGTTTGCCCGCGGGGGATCCGGCGTCGAGCCAGTGCCCTAGCCGATCACGCGAGAACAGCTCGTCGAGCACCATGAACGCGGCGCCGATGAGCCCGGCACGGCCGTCCAGCGTGGTGCGTGCGATACGCAGGTCGCGGGTGGCCAGTGGCAGCGAGCGGCGGTAGATGCTTTCCCGGATGGCGGCCAGGAACGCGTCACCGGCGCCGGCGACGCCGCCGCCGAGCAGCAGCAGCGACGGGTTGAAGAAGCTGACCAGTGTGGCGAGCATGTCGCCGATCAACCCACCAGCGCGGTTGAGCAGTTCGACCGCCGCCCGGTCGCCGGCCTGCGCGGCGCGCGCCACATCCTCGGCGGTGATGGCGTCGTCGCGCTCGAGTCGCGCCGCCAGCTGCGGGCTGCGCCCATCCCGGGCAGCGGTGGTGCCGTCCCTTGCCAGCGCCGCGCCACCGGCGAGTGCTTCCAGGCAGCCGATGTTGCCGCAGCGGCATACCACCGAGGTGTGACGGAGCGCGGCCGCGTGTCCGATGTCGCCCGCGCAGCCCTGGCTGCCGCGATGCAGGCGTCCGCCGGAGATCAGCCCCGACCCGATCCCGGTCCCGATCTTGACGTAGAGCATGTCGCGCTCGCCGCGCGCGGTTCCCGCGCGGAACTCACCGAGTGCCATCGTGTTGACCTCGTTGTCCACCCAGACCGGTGCGCGGTATCTCGCGGCGAGACGGTCTCGCACCGGGTAGCCGTCCCAGCCCGGCATGATCGGCGGTGCGCTCGGCCTTCCGGTCGCGAACTCCACCGGCCCCGGCAGGCCGATTCCGACACCCCACACGTCGCCATGCGCGCTGGCCCGCAACTCGTCAAGCAGCTGTTGCACGCGCGGCAGGATCACCTCAGGGCCGGCCGCGATGTCGGCCGGTTCCTGCTTGTGGCCCTGCAGGTCACCAGCGAGGTCGGTGATCCCGGCGTTGATGCTCGTCGCGCCGAGCTCGGCGGTCAGGATGGTTCCGGCGTTCGCCAGGAAACGTACCCTGCGCGGCGCCCTGCCACCGCTGGAAACGCCGAGATCGCCGTCCTCTACCAGCCCAGCCCGCATCAACTCGGAGACGCGCTGCGCGATGACCGTGCGCCCCAGTCCGGAGCGGTGCCCCAGTTCGGGCCGCGTCTGTGCGGTACCCGATCGCACCAGATCGAGCACGGTGACCAGGTCGTCGAGCTGATCGGGACTGAGCGCTGACACGGAGCTGATGCTGGGCTGGCGAACCACGATTGACATCTTCCCCCCTCACCTCTTATGTCGGCAAGGTATTGACTTTTGCACGCGACAAGCATTGACTGGATGGCAACGCACGTAAGGGGTGTCGCCGTGAGTCTGGGCTATCACACGATCACCTGGGGCGGGGTCGTCGGTTCTCCCTCCGGGGTCACGAGTGTCAAGGACCTCTATTACCGGGTCGACGGGCCGATGAAGTTGGCGATCCCGGATATCGCCGAGGCGGGTTACCGGGGTGTGGAGATGTTCGACGGCAACCTGCTGGACTACGCCGGGCGGGAGCAAGAACTGCGCGATCTACTTCGCGTCAATGCCGTGCGGCTGGTCAGCGTCTACACCGGGGCCAACTTCATCTATCCCGATGTGCTGCCGGACGAGCTGCACCGGATCCGCCGCGCGGCCGAGTTCGCCGAGCGCTTCGGAGCCGGCACGCTGGCCGTCGGCGGCGGCGCCCGGCGGGCGAGCGGCACGACCGAGGCCGACTACGACAGGCTCGCCGACGCTCTAAATATGGTCGTCGATATCGCTCACGGGCACGGGCTCGACGCGAGCTTTCACCCCCACCTCGGCACCATCGTGGAAGGCCCGGACGACATCGCCAGGATCATGGACCGCTGCGTCATCGGGTTCTGCCCGGACACCGCACACCTGGCCGCTGCGGGAGGAGATCCCGCCGAGCTGATCCGGCGGTACGCCGATCGCGTCAACCACGTGCACCTCAAAGACCTTCGCCGTGACCCGGTGGTCTTTCTACCGTTGGGCAAGGGGGAGCTGGACTTCGCAGGCGTGCTGGCCGCGCTACGTGAGATCGGCTACCACCGCTGGGTGATCGTCGAGCTCGATTACTACGACGGCGATCCCAAGGACGCCGCGGTGATCAGCAAGTCCTATCTGGACAGCTGCTCGGATTGGTCGCTGCTGCGATGACTCCGGGCGTAGCTTCGTCCGACCGGCCTCGCGGAGTAGCCGATGAGTGATCAGCTCAGGGCCGGTATCGTCGGCGCTGGTTTCATCGCCGGGGTACACGCACGCGCGGTGCGGGCCGCCGGTGGCTTGGTGCAGCGGGTCGCGGCCTCGACGACCGCCAGCACCGAGGACGCCGTGCGCCGCATCGGTGGGGCATTGCCCGCGGCGACCGCCGAGGAGCTCATCGACGCCGACGATGTGGATGTCGTGCACATCTGCACGCCGAACGCGACGCACCTGGCATTCGCGCAGCGGGCACTGGCCGTGGGAAAGCACGTGATCTGTGAGAAGCCGCTCGCCGTCGGTGCCGGGCAGGCACGAACGCTGGCTCGCGCGGCGGCAAGCACCGCCGCGCTGGCGGCAGTCCCTTTCGTGTACCGCTACTACCCGTCGGTGCGTGAGGCGCGCGCCCGGATCGCCGCGGGCGACGCGGGACCGTTGCACCTGCTGCACGGCAGTTATCTGCAGGATTGGATGTCGTCGCGCTTGGATATGAACTGGCGCGTCGATCCCGAACGCGGCGGCCCCTCGCGCACATTCGCCGACATCGGCGTGCACTGGTGCGATCTGATGGAGTTCACGACCGGCCATCGGGTCACCAGGCTCTGCGCCAGGACGCCGACCGCGTATGTGCGGCGAGGGCCCGCGACCGTGCGGACGGAGGACGCGGCACTGGTGCTGTTCGAAACCGACCGCGGCGCCGCCGGATCGATGGTGGCCAGCCAGATTTCGGCAGGCAGGAAGAACCGGCTGTGGTTCTCCTTCGACGGCGCCGACGCCGCATACGTGTTCGATCAGGAACTCCCGGAGACCTTGTGGATCGGTGGCCGTGAACAGAGCGTGATCGTGCATCGCGGCGAGTCCGACCGGTTTCCCGACGTGGCCAGGTTGTCGCTGCTTCCGCCCGGCCACCCGCAGGGCTACCAGGACTGCTTCAACGCATTCGTCGCCGACGCCTACGCTGCCGCGCGCTGCGACAGCGGGAACGGTGGCGACGGCCTGCCTTCGTTCGCGGACGGCGCGCGGGCCGCCGCGATCACCGAGGCCGTGTTGCGATCGGCTGCCGAAGAGCGATGGATCGAGGTGTCGCCATGAAGCTCGGAATGCTCACCGCCTGCCTCCCAGCCAATTCGCTCGCGGAGGTCGCGGCATGGGCCGCGGCGCACGGCTACCAGGCGCTGGAAGTGGCCGCATGGCCCGCGGCGGGGAACCGCCCGTTCACCGCGACCCATCTGGACGTGGCGGGCCTAGGGCGTGCCGGGGCGGAACGCACCCAGCGGCTGTTCCAGCGGTACCGGCTGGAGTTGTCCTCGCTGGCCTATTACGACAACAACCTGCACCCTGACCCCGAGGAGCGCAAGCGGGTCAACGAACACCTCGCCGCCTGCGTCGAGGCGGCGGCGCTGCTTGGTTGCCCTACGGTCGGCACCTTCATCGGAAGGGACCCGACGGCGACCGTCGCGGACAACCTCCGGGTGGCCGAGCGGATCTTCCGCCCGCTGGTCGACCGGGCAGGCGAGTTGGGTGTGCGGCTCATCATCGAGAACTGCGTGATGGAGGGTTGGCACCCGGACGGGTACCCCGGAAACCTGGCCTACTCGCCGGAGCTGTGGGAGTGGTTGTTCTCGCTCGGGCTCTACCTCAACTTCGACCCGTCCCACCTGGTGTGGATGGGTATCGACCCGGTCGAGGCGCTGCGACCCTACGTCGACAAGATCCCGCACGCGCAGGCCAAAGACATTCAGATCTTTCCGGAACGCCGCAACCGCTACGGCTGGCCGGGAAAGGCGGTCCGGCGTGACGACCCGTGGGATACCGGATGGTGGCGCTACCGGGTGCCGGGACTTGGCGACGTCGACTGGCGTCGCGTCGTCGACACCCTTTACGAGGGGGGGTTCACCGGCGTGCTCTCCGTTGAGCACGAGGACCCGGTGTGGGGCGGCAGTGAGGACCGCGTCAAGGCGGGTCTGGACATCGCGCACCGCACGCTGCGCCCACTCATCATCGGCTAGTGGACGCAGCCACATGACGAGCGAAGGGTGTTAACGATGGGCAATCTGGACGGAAAGGTCGCCGTCATCACAGGCGGTGGCCGCGGGCAGGGGCGTTCGCACGCGGAGCGGCTCGCCGCGGCGGGCGCGGACATCGTGATCTGCGACATCACAGAACAGGTCGGCTCCGTGCCGTTCGACACCGGTCGTCCCGGCGACATGGAGGAAACCGTCGCCACGGTTGACAAGACCGGCCGTCGCTGCGTGGCGGTGGCAGCGGATGTCCGCAGCACGGCCGATATGCGGCGCCTGGCGGACACCGCGATGAGCGAGTTCGGCCGCATCGACATGCTGCTGGCCAACGCGGGGATCCTCAGCCTTGACGACGCCACGTGGCAGCTCACCGACGAGCAGTGGGACGACATGATCGACATCAATCTGACCGGCGTGTTCAAGGCCTGCCGGGCAATGGTGCCGCACATGCTCGCGCGTGGAGGGGAGGACGGCGGCGGCTCGATCGTCATCACCTCGTCGGTCGCGGCGCTGAAAGGCTTCCCCGGCTGCACCCACTACAGCGCCGCGAAGGCAGGGGGCATCGGACTGATGCGAGTGCTGGCAACCGAGCTGGCTCCGAAGCGGATCCGGGTGAACACCGTCCACCCCACCGGGGTGGACAGCCCGATGTCGAACAACGACTTCTTCCCCGGCTGGATGCAGGCCAACCCGATGCTGGCAGACGGCATGCGGGGCAACCTGATGCCGGTGGACGCGCTCCCGATGCAGGATGTGTCGGCGGTGATCGCCTGGCTGGTCTCCGACGAGGGCCGCTGGATCACCGGCCACACCCTCGGCGTTGACGCCGGCTTCCTGCTGAAGTGAACGCGGCAGCATCAACGCCCCGACTACCGCCGTGAGTACTTTCGACGCCTATGACCGTCGAAAGTACTCACGGTTTGGGTTATTGCGGGGGGCGGTCGGCCATTGCTTGGCGGAGGCCGTGCAGTTCGTCGAGGATCTCCACCAGCACGCGCGATTGAAATGCCAGCAGGCCGGTGTTCGCGTCGTCTGGCTTCTGCTGCGCCAGCTTGTCGATGGTGGCGTGCAGATTGTCGTAGGGATCGGTCACGGAGCGATCCAGTCGTCGGTGACCAGCATCGTGGCACCGCCGGTGGCGAAATTCGGCACATCGCCCGCCGCGGCCTTGCCCTCCGGCGTGCCAAGCCCGGCCAGCAGGCTCTCGTTGCTCTGAAAAACCAGCTCAGCGATGAGGTAGTAGGGCGGCTGCGAACCGTCCATCGAGCTGCACTTCCCGGCGTGGAACTCGACCACCCCCGGAATCTTCTCGGCGAGACCGCGATGCGTTGTGCTGTAGTGCTCGTCGAACGCGGCAGGATCCTCAGGGTGGCCGTAGCACACAATCAACCGGTACATGGCCTCAGCCTAAGGCATCCACAGGGCACCTGACGGGATCAGAGCCAGCCGTTCCGCTGCCGGCGTTAGTACCGCCGATCAGCACACTCCCGTGCCAAATGTCAGAACGACTCCGCCCATCGCCGAACTTCGCTGAGGAGCACTCCCACGCGATCACCTGCCTGATCACCGCCGTGAAACACGGCAAGATCACATAAAACCGGCCTCCGTGATCGACGCCTGCTGCCCGTAGACTGAGCGCCCATGACCTCGATCAGCGAGCAGGACGCACCACCGCAGCGTGGTAGCGATTACGCCGAATTGTCCCGCTCGATCAAGCAGGCGGGCCTGCTCAGGCGCCGCCACGGCTACTACATCACGAAGTTCACGATCAACGGCCTGCTACTCGTCGCTGGTTGGACGGCCTTTGGGTTGCTCGGTTCCTCGTGGTGGCAGTTGCTGACCGCGGTCTTCCTCGCGGGGGTGTTCACCCAACTGTCCTTCATCGGCCACGACGCCGGGCACAAGCAGATCTTCCGAGGCAAGCGCGCCAACAACGTCGTCGGCTACCTGCACGGCGGGCTGGTCGGCATGAGCTTCGGCGGCTGGGTCGGCAAGCACAACCGGCACCACGCCAACCCCAACCATGAGGGCGACGACCCCGACATCGAGATCAAGGTGCTGGCGTTCAGCGAGGAGCAAGCCACCGGAAAGCGCGGTTTCCTGCGCTGGATGGTGAAATACCAGGCGTTCCTGTTCTTCCCGTTGCTGGCCTTCGAGGGCGTGAACCTGCACGCGTCCGGGTTCCGCGCGGTGCTGCGGCGGGAAGTGAAAGCCACCCGGTTGGAGGCGGCGCTGCTTCTCGGCCACGTCATCCTGTACCTCGCCGCGGTGTTCATCGTCCTCTCGCCACTGCAAGCGGTCGCGTTCATCGCGGTCCACCAGGGGCTCTGGGGTGTGTACATGGGTTGCTCGTTCGCGCCAAACCACAAGGGCATGCCGGTGCTCTCGGCCGCCGACGCGCTGGACTTCCTGCGCAAGCAGGTGCTGACCTCCCGCAACGTGCGCGGCAGCCGGATCGTGGACTTCGCACTCGGCGGCCTGAACTACCAAATCGAGCACCACCTCTTCCCCAGCATGCCCAGGCCCAACCTGCGTCGCGCCCAGGCACTGGTGCACGAGTTCTGCCAGCGCCGCGACATCACCTACAGCCAGTGCGGCGCGTTCAGCTCGTACGCCCAGGTGCTGCGGCACCTGCACGCGGTAGGAGCACCCCTGCGAACACCGACGGCCTGATTCATCGGGCGCTGCCATGCATGATGGTGGGGACAGCATCGTCGGACCGGAGGGCATCATCGTGGTCGATAAGGCCGTGCAGATCATCACCGCCCGCCGGGTGATCTCGATGACCGCCGACGAACCGCGGGCGTTCGCCTGCCGTGGTGAGCGCGTCGTCGCCACCGGTGACGTGGCAGCGCTGCGGGCGGAGTTCCCCGCCGCCGAGGTGATCGATCTCGGTGATGCCACCGTGGTCCCCGGCTTCAACGACGCGCACCAGCACCCCACGATCTGCGCGGACCAGTTACTGCAGGAGGACCTCTCACCGGAGCGGGTACATGACACCGGCGAACTGACGGCAGTGCTCCGCGAGCGCGCCGCAGCCACTCCGGCGGGCGACTGGATCGTCGGCGCGGGTTACGACCACGCCCGCAGCAACGCGGGCAACGAGCTGACCCGCACCGAGCTGGATGCGGCCTGCCCGGATCATCCGGTGCTTGTCGTGAACGTGACGCTGCACATGGGCGTGGTCAACGGCCGTGGCCTGGCACTGGCCGGCCTCACGGCTCCCGACGACGCCCCGAGCGGGGGCGAACTCGGTCACGACGCGGCGGGCAACCTCACCGGTGTGCTGCACGACCAGGCGCTCTATGACCTGGCGTTTCCCGCGTTCACCAGCCGCAAGACGCTGCTGCCCCCGCCCGACCCTGCCGACTCCGAGCGCGCCTTCGAGGCGTTCGCCGGGCGGCTGCACGCGGCAGGCATCACCTCGGTCGGGGACGCCGTGATCGGACCCGACGGCTGGGCGCTGCTGCGCGGGCTCGACGAGCAGGCGCGGCTCGGTGTGCGGGTCAACGCGCTGGTCGCCTACGAGCATTTCGACCACTTCCGGCCGCTAGCAGGCGAACCGGTCGCGGTGGAGGGCAGGTTGCGGCTCGGCGGCGTGAAGGCATTCGCGGACGGCGCGGTGAACGGCGGCGCCTGCTGGGTGGAACAACCCGTCATCGGCGGCACCGGCAACGGCATGCCCCGGATGCCGGAGGACGAGCTGCACAAGCTGGTGGCCGATGTGCACGACTCGGGTTGGCGGGTGGCCGTGCACGCCAACGGCGACCGGGCGATCCGGGTGACGCTTGAGGCGATGGCGGCGGCACAGCAGGCGAACCCGCGCTCGGATGTCCGCCACCGCATCGAGCACGTGAGCATCGTCAACGACGGCATCATCACCGCGATGCGGGACCTCGGGGTGGTCGCCGTGCCGTTCGGGGAGTACGCCACAGCACACGGCGACAAGCTGCGGGCGTTCTACGAGCCCGACCGGATCGAGCGGATGTTCGCGCACGGCTCGTTGCTGGCGGCGGGTGTCGCGGTGGCGGGCTCATCGGATTACCCGTGCGGACCGTTCGAGCCACTGTTCGCGATGCGCAGCTGCGTCACCCGACTGGACCGCAACGGCGAGGTTTTCGGCGGCTCGCAACGAATCAGCGCACGGCAGGCGCTGGCGCTCTACACAACGGGTGCGGCGTACACGTCTGCCGAGGAGGCCACCAAGGGCAGGCTGTCGCCCGGCTATCTCGCCGATTTCGTGGCGCTGGCGGAGGATCCGCTCACCGCAGCCCCTGAGTGCCTCGCCGATATCGAGGTTCGCGAGACCTGGGTCGGCGGCCGCCGCGTCTTCTCCCGCGCTGGCTAATCGACGAAGGCAGGGGCGGGGGCGGGGGCTGTGGGCGGCAGGTCGCGGTGCTTGCGGATCGGGCCGGTGAGCAGGATGGCGACACACAGCACCTGCGCGCCGCAGGCGATCCACACCCCGGTGCGAGTACCGAACTGGCCTGCGAGCAGGCCGCCGAGCAGCGCGCCGATGGGCAGCGCGCCGTAGGACACGAACCGCATGCTGGTGGTCACGCGTCCCAGCAGTCGGCGCGGCACGTAGCCCTGTTTGAAGCTGCCGATGACCACATTGGACACCGTGATACCGGCATCGCTCACCAACAACCCCACCACGAACAGCGTCAGGCCGGGCCCCCGCGTGGTCAGCGGGATGAGCAGCATGAACGGCATCGCCGTGGCTTCGGCCAGCAGCATGGCGCGCGCCGTGCCGAACCGCCGCGCCACCCTGGTCGCCAGCAACGCGCCGATCACCCCTCCGGCACTCGCGACCCCGATGAGCAGCCCGACGGTTGCCGACCCGACACCAACCGTGCGCACCAGGAACACCACCATGATCGCCTGCAGTGCACCGGCGGTGAGGTTGCTCGCCGCGGAGTAGGCGGTGAGTGGCCGGAGGTAGGGATCCGTCACCGCGTGCCGCAGCCCCTCCCGGATCTCGGTGAGCAGGCTGGAAACCCGATGACCGCGGTCAGGCACCGGATCGTCGGCGCGCACGCACAGCAGGCAGCTTGCCGAGACGACGAAACTGACCGCGTCGGCAAGCAATCCGGTGACCGCACCGAAGATCTGCGCGAGTAGCCCGCCGAGCCCTGGCCCCGCGATGCGCGCAACGGCCTCGCTGCCCTGCACCTTCGCGTTGGCCTCCGGCAAGTCCCCGCTGGCGACCACAGCAGGCAGGAACACCTCGTGTGCGGTCTGGAAGAACACCCCACATGCCCCCGCGAGCAACGCCACGACCAGTAGCTGCGGATAGCTCAGTATCCCAAGCCATGCCGCGACCGGCACGCTGGCCAGCAGCACCAGCGACAGCCCGTCACATATCAGCATCAGCGGGCGGCGAGCCAGCCGGTCGACCCATGCCCCCGCGGGCAGCCCGATCAACAGCCACGGTAACCACACTGCGGCCTCCAACGCGCCGACGGCGAACGCGCCGACGTGTAGCACGGTGATCGCGATCAGCGGCATCACCACCGTGGTGACGGCGGTGCCGACCTGGCTGGTGGTCTCCCCTGTCCACAGCAGCCGGAAGTCGCGCTGCCACAGCAGGCCGCCGATCCGGGAACTCATTCCCCCGCCTGCCCACCACCACCATGGCGCGGGAACGCCTGGATCTGGATCAGCACTTCCTCACTGCCGTCCCCGGGATGCTCGTCGGACTGGTGGCCGTCGAGCAACGGCTTCACCTCGGCGAGCACGGCCTTGAGCTGGGATGGCGTCAGCCGCAGCCGCCACATGCCCATCTCGACGGACTCCTGCCACTCGCGGCTCCAGTCCTGCGCCACGAATGCCGCAGCCCGCTGGAAGTCCAGCTCCAGGTATTCACGCAACAGCACCGACATCGGCTCGCGGGCACCGTCGTCGTAGAGGAATCCCGCCGGGTCCACCTCGATGTACTCGTGGGCCGGATACCACCAGCGCTCCCGCTTGGTGCCGCGCGCGGTGTCCTCGGCGATGAACCCGTGGGCCGCGAGCTGGCGCAGGTGCCAGCTCATGTTGCCGCTGTCCTGGTCGAACCGCTTGGCCAGCCGGGATGCCGTGGACGTGCCCTCCTCGCGCAGCACCGCCATGATCCGCACCCGCAACGGATGCGCGAGCGCCCGCAGGCTGTGCGCGTCAAGTTTCTTGATGGTCGGTCCGCTGCCCTGCATACCGGTACCCTACTGGCAGAAGAGTTCTTCGCAAAGAGTTCTTCTGAATTAGCCACGCAGCGCCAGATAGGGCGCCAGCGCGATCAGCACGCCCGCGAGCAAGTACTTCAACGTGCGGGTCGGCACGACATGGGCGATCTTCCAGCCGATCAGGACCCCCGCTAACTCCGGCACACCGACCAGCACCGCGAGCGGCCAGTCGATCGCGCCGACCACGAGGTAGCTCACCGTGCCAACCCCGGCGATCAGCACGGACTGCACCTGCGCCGCCGCCAACGCGGGCAACACCGGCATGCCGAGCGCGACCAGTATCGGAACCGACAGCATCGGCCCACCGACCCCGAACAGCCCGGCGGCCACCGCCACCGCGAACCCGACGCAAGCGACCGCCGCGACGGGCGGTTCCGCACGCTCCCCAGCGCCGTTCCGTGCGGAACGGCGCTCGCGAACCCACACCAGCACGCCGGTTACGCCGACCGCCGTCCCCAGTAGCACCGCGAAGGCCCGCCCCGACACCACCGCGTTGCACAGCACCCCGACCGGCGTACCGACCACCGCGGCACAAGACAGGATCAGCGCCGTCCCGCGGGTCGGCCGGTTACCCGGTTGGCGCCGCAACTGCCCGGACCGCCAGTACGCCGCGGTACCGAGCGCGCCGGTGGCAAGGTGGGTGACGATCGCGGTGCCCGACACCACGGCTGGTGAAAGGCCGGTGAACACGAACAGCCCGATGGTCGCCAGCACACCGCCTGGACCGACCGCCGTGATGCCGATCCCACCGACCAGACCGAACACCGCCAGCAGGGCCAGCGTGCCCGCGGCGAGCCCGACCATCCGCGCCTCCTTGCCGCGTTCCTATCAGACGCGGAGGTACGGCCCCGTCAGAGGCTCACCGCCCCGGGCAGCACAAAGTAGAACAGCAACCCGATACAGATCAGGTAGGCGAGCATGACCAGCGTCCACGCCATGTTGTAGCGGATGACCGCGCCCTCATTACGCACGAACTTGGTGGTGCCAACGCCCACGCTGGCGGTCTGCGGCGCCACCGGCTTGCCGACCTCGGCACCGATCGAGTTCAGCGAGGGGAACAGCAGCACCGGGGCGTGCAGCAGTTGCGCCACCGAATACTGGAAGTGCCCGAATACCGCGTTGGACGAGGTGTTGCTGCCAGAGAGTGCGACCGCGATCCAACCGAGGATCGGCGAGATCACCACGAAGAACGTGCCGAGCTTGGCGAAGCCGTTGGCCATGGAATTGGCCATACCGGAATAGTTGAAGAGCTGGGCCAAGCCGAAGATCAGCGGGCCGACCAGCATCGCCCCCCACATCTGCTTCCATGTGTCGCGGAAGACACCGCCGAGTTGGCGCCGGTTCGGGCGCAGGTAGGCCATGATCAGCAGCCAGCACACCAGGATCGCGGTGCCCGCCACGAACGGCGCGAACTTCCATGCCGTCGCCACGGCCTCGTGGGTCAGCGAGGACATCGCCGTCACCTTCGGCTTGAACGGCACGTACTTGGGCAGCACCGACCACGGGCCGGTCCACGCGACGACCACGACGATCAGGATCAGGAACGGCAGCAGGCCCCGTGTCGGGGAGAGCCGCTGCTTCCCGTCGCCGAGATCCGCTGTGGTGGCCGCCTGCTGCGCCGCGATGTCCTCCGCCGTGAGCTCCCGCCCGCCGAAGCCGAGCGTCGGGCTTGGCCGCCACACCTTCAGCAGCAGCAGCAGCGCGCCGAAGCACACCAGCGAGCCGATGATGTCGGGCAGGTACGGGCCGAGGAACTGCGAGGTCGGGAACTGACCGAGGATGTACCCGAAGGAGCCGACGAGGGCCAGCGGCCAACCGGTTTTCAGTCCACGCTTCCCGCTCACCAGGTAGATGAGGACCCACGGTGGTGCCAGCGCGAGGATGGCGACGATCTTGCCGATGGACGCGGACAGATCCATCAGCGGCAGGCCGGTCACCGCGGCCAGCCCGATGATGGGAGCGCCAAGCGCGCCGTAGGAGACCGGTGCGTTGTTGGCCAGCGCGGCAACCCTGATCGCCGCGAGGTCCGCGATGCCGAAGGCGATCAGCAGCGGTGCCACCACGGCCCACGGGTAGCCGAACCCGACGAGACCTTCCAGCAGCGCGCCGAACGCCCACGCGATCAGCAGGGTCTGCACCCGGATATCCGCGGTGGCCTGCGCGATCAGCCATCGCTTGAACGCGTCGAAAGCCCCGGTGACCACCAGGGTGTTGTAAATGATCACGCCCCAGATCACGATCCAGTCGATGGACCAGACACCCGTCGCGGCGCCGATGCCAAAGGCGCTCAGCGCCTGGCCCGCAGGCGCCTGCCAGACGAAGATCCCCAGCAAGATCGTGACGACCGCACCGATGATCACTGCCTGCCACGCGCCGAGCTTGAACACGGCAAGCGCCAGCAGCAGTACCGCAACCGGCACGAGTGCCAGCAATGTGCTGCCCAAGACGCTGTGCACCGGGTCAAGGACCTGCGAAAATGCCTGATCAACCACCGGATGCCTCCATGCACGTCGCGAGTCGCAGGGTCCCGAAGGGTAGAACCAAATGCGGAGAGCGGCATCACAGTAACGTGATCTTCGCCTGTGTGCCATGCAACCCTCGCAGGACGCTAGGCTCGGTGAGCATTTTCCGCATGAAGGATGTGGCCATGCCTCCCACCGTGGGTTTACCCCCGCCTGGTGCCGCCACGGTGGCACTGGCCTCGCCGGGGGGGCGATGGCTGATCGCGGCCACGGTGCTGGGATCGGGCATCGCTTTCCTGGACGGCACCGTGGTGAACGTGGCACTGCCGACGATCGGCCGGGATCTCGGCGGCGGCCTGATCACGCAGCAGTGGGTGCTCGACGGCTACCTGCTCACCCTCGGCGCGCTGCTGCTCTCCGGCGGCGCGCTCGGCGACCGCTACGGGCGCCGCAAGGTGTTCGTCGGCGGGCTCATCGCCTTCACGCTCGCCTCGCTGGCGTGCGGGCTGGCTCCAACAGGTCCCGCGCTGATCGCGGCACGGCTGATACAGGGTGTCGGCGCGGCGGCGCTGGTGCCAGGCAGCCTCGCCCTGATCGACGCCGCCATCGTGACCGAGGATCGCGGCCGCGCGGTCGGGGTGTGGGCAGGGATGTCCGGCGTGACCTCCGCACTCGGACCGTTCATCGGCGGCTGGCTTGTCGATGCGGCGTCCTGGCGCTGGGTGTTCTTCATCAACGTCCCGCTGGCCGCCGTGGCGGTCCTCGTCACGCTGCGGCATGTCGTGGAGTCCCGCGGTGGCACTGCCACCGGCCGCCCCGATATCGCTGGGGCGATCAGCGTCACCGTCGGGCTGGCGGGCGTGATCTACGCACTCATCGAAGCACCCGCACACGGCGCCTCACCGCTGACTGTGGTGGCTGCGGTTGTCGGGGTCGCGGCGCTGATCGCGTTCCCGTTCATCGAGTCCCGTACCGACGCGCCGCTGCTGCCGTTGCGGCTGTTCCGCTCCCGGCAGTTCACCGGTGCCAATCTGACGACTCTCGCGGTCTATGCGGCACTCGGCGGCGCGCTTTTCCTGCTGGCACTGCAACTGCAGCAGAGCCTTGGCTACTCGGCACTGCGGGCGGGGCTCGCCACGCTGCCGACCACGATCATCATGCTGCTGGCCTCGCCACGCGTCGGGGCGATAGCGCAGCGCACCGGCCCGCGCCTGCTGATGGCCATTGGGCCACTCGTGGCGGGGGCAGGGCTGGCGCTGATGGCTCGCGTCACGCCAGGGGCCGGTTACCTGACCGAGGTGTTGCCCTCGGTGGTGGTTTTCGGGATCGGGCTCTCGATCACGGTAGCGCCGCTGACCTCGACCGTGCTGGCGTCGGTCACCGAGGAGAACGTCGGAGCGGCATCCGGTGCCAACAACGCGGTCTCTCGCATCGCGGGGTTGCTCGCGGTCGCGGTGCTGCCGGTCGCGGCGGGGGTCCACGGCGGCGGCGGCGCACTCGGACCAGGTTTTTCCCGCGCTATGCTGATCTCGGCCGTGATCTGCGCGGTGGGCGGCCTGATCGCACTGCTCACCATCCGTACCGCCACCGCGGTCTCGGTCCGCAGGCACACCGTTCCCGGCGTGAACCACGCCTGCCAGGCCCCATGTACCAGGAACCGGGTGCCGTGAGTACTTTCGACGGTCACCCACGACTCACGGTTGCGGCGCGGGGATCTGTTCGATCGGCCCGAGCACCACGGTGTAGAAGAAGATGCCGATCGCGAGGATGACGGCCGCGACGATGAACGCCGCGCTGAACCCTCCGGTGACCTGCACCAGGTATCCGGTCACGATCGGGGCGGACACACCGAACAGGGTGTTGACGAAGTTCATTGTGGAGGCCACCGCGCCGCAACTGCCCTCAGGGGCGATCAACGCTGGGATGCTGTTGCTCACGCAGAACGCAAGGGTGATTCCGACGGTGCCGATCGTGATCCAGACCAGTGCCACGCCCGCACTGCCGGTGAACGCGGCGCCGATGACACCAACCGCCACGATCATGCCGATCACGAGCACGGATTTCCGCACCAGCGTTGGCCGCTTGCCGCGCTTGATGAGGTGGTCGACCAGCCAACCAGGAATGACGAATTCCGCCACGACGGCGACCAGCCACGGGATTGCGGTGTAAAGACCGCTCTTGAGCACGCTCATGTGCATCTCGGTCTGCAGGTAACCGGGCAACCAGGTGAGCAGCATCCAGGTGGTGTAACCGGCGCATGCCAGCCCGAGTGAGAGGCCCCATACCTTGCGGCGGCGCAGTACATAGCCGAGGTTGGCGAGCGGGTTCTCGCGGGTGACGTCCTCGTCCTGCGCCCCGCCGTCGCGGATGTGCGCGTACTCCTGCTCGCTGAGGCGACCGGATGCCTTGGCCCGCTTGGGATCGCGGTACCCCACCCAGAACACGACGGCGAACACGAGGCTGAGTATGCCGGTGGTCCAGAACGCACCGCGCCAGCCGAAACCGACCACCGCGAGGGCCACCAGTGGGGTGCCAATCACGTTGGACAGCCGCTGTCCGCTGTCGAACACCGCCGTCGACATCCCGCGCTCGCTGCGCGGGAACCAGTAGCCGGTGGCTTTCATGGAGCCGGGGAACACCGGTGATTCCGCGATGCCGAGTAGCAGCCGCGAGAGAATCAGCAGGCCGGTACCGCTGATGACGGCGGTCAGCAGGCAGGCGACCGTCCAGATCCAGGTCGCAGCACGCAGTACCCATTTCACGCCGATCTTGTCAAGCAGCAGGCCCGCCGGTATCTGCATCAGCGCGTAGGACCACAGGAAACTGGAGAGCACGATGCCCATCTCGCCGGGGGTGAGGCCGAACGACTGCCTCATCGGCCCCTCTGCGACCGAGATGTTGGTCCGATCGAAATAGTTGATCAGTACTCCGAAGAACAGCAGCACCGCGATCGCCCACCGCGCCTTGCCGATCGACCGTTGCCGACCTGCCTTCCCTCGGATCGACGGGCGATCGGCGGTTGGTTGGGGCGCGACTACCACGCCTGCCTGCGCCTTCCTCATTAGACTCATCGGGCCTCTTTTCGTATTGCGGAATATAGTTTTCAATTAGAGAAAGTGTCTGCCACCACGGGCGGGGTTGTCAATACAACCGGCGTACCTTGGACCAGTTCCAATCAAAGGCGTGGAGGTGCCTCATCGCGCTGTCATCGGCCGCCACGATGCGGAGGCCGCAGCGGGCTTGCATGATGGCTAGGTCGCGTCTCGCCGAGCCTTCAGGAGGTCGCTCATGTCTATCGCAACGGTGAACCCTGCGACGGGAGAGACGGTAAGGACGTTCGAGCCGATCGGGTCCGAAGAGATCGAAGCCAAGATCGCGCTCGCGCATGCCCGCTTCGCCGAGCACCGCAGGACGAGCTTCGCCGAACGGGCAGGCTGGTTGCGCGGTGCCGCCGACCTGCTGGACGCCGAGGCAGACGATGTCGCGAAGCTAATGACCACCGAGATGGGCAAGACGCTCACCGCGGCGAAGGCGGAAGCAGGCAAGTGCGCGAAGGGCATGCGGTTCTACGCCGAGCACGCGGAATCCTTCCTCGCCGACGAACTCACCGATGCCGCCACGGTCGGCGCGAAGCACGCCTATGCCAGCTACCAGCCGCGTGGTGTGGTGCTCGCGGTGATGCCGTGGAACTTCCCGCTGTGGCAGGCCGTGCGCTTCGCCGCACCGGCGTTGATGGCGGGAAACGTCGGCCTGCTCAAGCACGCGTCCAATGTGCCGCAGACCGCGCTGTACCTGGAGGATGTGCTGCGGCGCGGCGGCTTTCCGCCCGGCTGCTTCCAGACCCTGCTGATCTCCGCGAAGCAGGTGGAGCCGGTACTTCGAGACGCGCGGGTGGTCGCCGCGACACTCACCGGCAGCGAACCCGCGGGGCGCTCGGTTGCCGCGATCTGCGGTGACGAGGTGAAGCACACCGTGTTGGAACTCGGCGGCAGCGACCCGTTCGTGGTGATGCCGTCGGCGGACCTTGACCGCGCCGCCGAAGTCGCGGTCACCGCGCGGGTGCAGAACAACGGGCAGTCCTGTATCGCGGCCAAGCGATTCATCGTGCACACCGAGGTCTACGACGCGTTCGCGGAGAAGTTCGTGGCACGGATGCGGGCGCTGCGGGTCGGCGACCCCACCGACCCGGACACCGACATCGGCCCGCTGTCGACCGAGCAGGGCCGGATCGACGTGAAGGAGCTGGTCGATGACGCGGTAAGTCAAGGCGCCGACGTGCTGTGCGGCGGCGAGCAGCCGGACGGTGCGGGTTGGTTCTACCCGCCAACGGTGATCGCCAACCTGACCGAGCAGATGCGGATGTACCGCGAGGAGGTATTCGGCCCGGTGGCGTCACTGCACCGCGTCGGCGATATCGACGAGGCCATCGAGGTCGCGAACATCACGACCTTCGGACTCGGCTCGAATGCCTGGACAGCCGATGGGGCCGAGCAGCGGCGGTTCATCGCCGACCTCGACGCTGGTGCGGTATTCATCAACGGTATGACCACCTCATACCCGGAGATGCCCTTCGGCGGTGTCAAGCGCTCCGGCTACGGTCGCGAGCTCGCCGCGCACGGCATCCGCGAGTTCTGCAATATCAAAACGGTGTGGGTCGGATGACCTGCGGGCGTTTCGGCGCCGAAACGAGATCGCGGTGGGTAACGGAGATAGCCGGAGGTAGCGGTGGGATACGGACATGACGTAGCCGACGAACTCGCTGGGCCGGTGCGGGAGCTGCGCGCCGCGATTCCTGAGGTGTTCCGCGGTTACGCACAACTGCATCGGGCCGTCATGGCGGACGGCGCACTGCCGGTGAAGACGAAGGAGTTGATTTCACTGGCGATCGCGGTCAGCAAGCAGTGCGACGGCTGCATCGCCTCGCACGCCAAGGGCGCGGCCCGCAGCGGCGCGACCGCCGAGGAGGTCGCTGAGGCACTCGGTGTCGCGATCAACATGAACGGTGGTCCCGGGACGGTCCACGCCCCACGCGCCTTCGCGGCCTTCAAGGAGTTCGCCGCGGATCAGGACCTGTGAGCGCTTTCCGGTGCCATGGCACCGGAAAGCGTTCACAGGTCCTGGACGGCTTTGCTATCGGTAGCGGACCTGGATCCGGCTACCTGCGAAGTAGTAGCTGATCCACCCCTGCTGGAAACGGCTCTCGCGACCACCGGCTACACCGTATTCGTCGCTGGTGGGGTAGCCGAGCCTGCTGGTCTCCCAGCCCATGGACGCCCACTTGTCGCGGATGGCGCCGTGCACCGACCAGGCGCCCGTACTCGGGGTCCAGTAGATGGATGCGCCATCGCCGCCGGTGAAGTGGTTGTAGCGCCCGATGCCATCGGGTGTGCCGCGCTCATCAGTCGTCGGGTAGCCCATCGGGCCCTGCTCCCAACCCAGGGCCTTCCAGTGCGCACGAATCGCACCGTATACCGCGTGGGCACCAGTGCTCTGCGTCCAGTAAATCGATGCACCACCGGTACCGGTGAACTGGTTGTAGCGTCCCTTGCCGTCAGGGGTGCCACTCTCGTCGTCCGTCGGGTAACCGAGCGGCCCTCTCTCCCACTTCAGCGACGCCCATTTTGCGGCGATGGCACCCTGGACCTCCTGCGCCCCGGTGTCCGGCGTCCAGTAAATGGAGCCGTTGTTGCGGGAGAAGTGGTTGAAACGCCCCTTACCGTCCGGCGTACCGGTCTCATCAGTCCATGGATAACCGAGAACACCGGCTTCCCAGCCCATGGAAGCCCACTTGGCGCGGATAGCGCCTCCGATCTCATGCGCCCCGGTGCTCGGCGTCCAGTAGATCGAATATCCAGCGGCGCCATTGAAATGGTTGTAGCGCCCATAACCGTCCGGCGTGGCGGTCTCATCGGTCTTCGGGTAGCCCAGCGCGCTGGTCGGTCCGCCCAGTGCCCGGTATTTCACCAAGATCGAGCCCTTCACGACGTGGGCTCCCGTGGCCTGCGACCAGTAGATCGTGCCGCCCTGATAGTCACGCGACAACCCGCCGCCCGGGATACTCAGCTCCGACCCAACCGGTGTGCCGAGGTAGCTCTTCGCGCCACCGAGCTTGTTGTAGTAGTCGGTGATCGGATCAGTCTGCGGCGGGGTGGCGGGCGCAGGGCCTAGCCAGTCGGTGCCGAAGGCTACATCGTCGATGACGAAGTCGCCGTTGTAGTTCGTCGAAGTATCGTATTGCTGACCGACACCGACGTCCTTGATCGCTTTGGTGGCCGTGCCCAGCTTATTGGTCACCGTCTCGAGGGCGGTTCTAGTGTCGCCGTTGAAGATCTTTGCGGTCATCGCCAGGTGCACGTTGTCATACTCGACCTCGATCCGGTACCAGGTATCGATTTTCAGCTGTAGCTTGGATACGCCGATGTGAGAGGTGTATCCGTCCTCAAGGGCGACACTGCCCTGCGGCCCGGGGCTGGGATCGTTCACCGCGGTGTAGCCGCCGATGCCGACCGAGCTGCCGTCGGAGAAGCGCAGGAACCGCACTGTTCCATCCGCCCCAGAGGGCAAGGTATGCATACGGATGTAGGCGCGCACGAAAACCGGCTTGTCAACCGCAGTGGCGTTCTGCCACACCGCGAAGTCTCCCTCCGTACCCACCGGTCCGTGCAAAGCGATCGCGCAGGTGCCGTGCATGTGCTGCTGCGTCGTGTACACCAGGTGGCCGGACGGATCAACGCTGTCGAAAGGAGTACCACCCGTTTTAGAACTGGCCGCAGTGAGCGCACTACCATCGGTGCAGCCCTCGAACGTGTTGGACCCGACGACCGGGGGAGCAGCAACCGCACTCGGCATCACCCCTGCACAGGACAGCCCCAAGACGACCGCCAGCGGAATGCCCAGCATCCTTGTACGCATGTGTGAATCACCTACCTGCTATCGCGAGATGAATATCGGGGACCGTGACTCACTTCATAGTCGGCACCCCTGCCAGGTTGTTACAGCCCGGACGGATTAGAGCAGCCAGTCGAATCGCCGTAACAGCGGAAAGTACGCGCACCAACACAGTCCGTGGGTTCGGTAGCCGGTACCGACAGGAGGGTGAAACATTCGACGCGGCTGACCAGATATCACGATGTACCGACGGGAAGAGCCCGGTGGTCGAGCCCGATGCGGCGACGGTCAGGTGCACGGCCGTTGGCCGCACATCCGCCAAGCGGATCGCCGCGTGGCACGCGATCTCGTGCCTACCGCGTCGCGTCGTCTACGGCTGAGGAGTGCGGCATGTGCGGCATCGTGGGGTATGTGGGGCACCGAGATGCGGCCCCAATTCTGTTGGAGGGCCTACACCGACTCGAATACCGCGGCTACGACTCGGCAGGCATCGCTGTCCAGGTCGAGCGTCGCTTGCAGACGCACAAGACCGTCGGGAGGGTTCAGGCACTGCGTGACATCGTACCCACCCCGCTCGCCGGGACGACCGGGATCGCGCACACGAGGTGGGCCACCCACGGCGAGCCCACCGAGCGCAATGCGCACCCGCACCTCGACACCGCATGCCGTATTGCCGTGGTGCACAACGGGATCATTGAGAACGCCGATGCGCTGCGGGCGCGGTTGGTCACCGACGGTGTGGCATTCGCCTCGGACACCGACACCGAAGTGCTGGCGCACATGATCGCACGCAGCGACGCGGCTACGTTAGAAGAGGCCGTGCGCGAGACCTTACGCGAGGTCGACGGCACCTACGGCGTCGTCGTCCTGGACGCGGCGCGGCCGGGCGAGATGGTGGCGGCCCGTAACGGCAGTCCGCTCGTGTTGGGAATCGGGGAGCACGAGATGCTCGTGGCTTCCGATATGGCGGCATTGGTCCGCTTCACCCAGCGCGCCGTGTTCCTCGATGACAACGAACTGGCCACCATCCGTGCCGAGGCGTTCACCACCAGTACGCTGACGGCGCAACGCACCAGCCACGCTCCCACCACAGTTGAAATGTCGGCCGCAGAGTATGAGCTGGACGGTCATCCTGATTTCCTGCACAAGGAGATGCATGAACAGCCGTTGGCGGTCGACCGCTGCCTGCGCGGACGCCTGGATGATCGATTCATGACCGCCCGACTGGACGGCGTCGGGTTGGACGCCCGTGAGGTGCGTGAGGTGCGCAGCGTGAAGTTCCTCGGGTGCGGCTCCGCGTACTACGCCGGCCAGTTCGCAGCGGACCTCGTGGAGGACCTCGCTCGCATCCCCGCCGACGCCGAACCGGCTTCGGAATTCCGCTACCGCAACCCAGTCATCGACCCCGACGCGCTATACGTGGCGATCAGCCAATCAGGAGAGACGCTGGACACCCTCGCCGCGATCCAAGAAGTGCAACGCAAGGGCGGGCGCGTTCTGGGCGTGGTGAACGTTGTCGGCAGCGCAATCGCCCGCGAATGCGGAAACGGCGTGTTCCTGCACGCCGGGCCTGAAATTTCGGTGGCCGCTACCAAATCGTTCACTAACATGGGAGTCGCACTCGCACTGCTCGCACTGCGGTTCGGTCGGGTCCGAGATCTTTCCGTCGGTGACGGACGCAGACTCGCCGCGGGACTTCGCCGCATGCCCGAGATGATCAGCCAGGTCCTGGACTCCGACGCCCACGTAGCCACGATCGCGCATCGCTATGCTGATACCGAGCACATGTTCTTCATCGGTCGGGTCCGCGGCTGGCCCGTCGCGCGAGAGGGAGCGCAGAAGCTTAAGGAGGTCTCCTATCTGCACGCGGAGGCATACCAAGCCGCGGAATTGAAGCACGGACCCCTCGCGCTAATCACCCCGGCCCACCCCACCGTGGCCGTGGTGCCCGATGATGATCTGCTCGCAAAGAACATCGGCACCCTCACCGAGATCAAGGCCCGTGGTGGGCCGATCATCGCGGTTACCAACGTCGAACTACCCTGCGGGCTAGCCGACGAAATCATCCGGGTGCCCTGCAACGAGCCCGAACTCGACCCACTTCTGCTCAACATCCCGCTGCAGTCCTTCGCATACCACCTTGCCGTGAAGCTGGGTCGCGAGGTCGACCGGCCTCGCAACCTCGCTAAGAGCGTGACCGTGGAATGACAACGTGAGCGGACTTGGGCATATGTAATCGTCACCATTGAGGCCGGCCGTTGCTACCGTCGCACCGGCGTAACGCATCGTTCCGCACGGCCGACTCACGTGTGAATGACAGCTAGCAGACAGGTGCGAATGAGGTGGAGTAGAAAATGTCCATGAAGGCGCTGATACGACGTCGCGCTCCTCGATTCGTCCGGACAGCATACCGGGAGATCACGGCGTGGCCTGCGCTCCTGGCACTGGCTGTGTCAAAGAACAAGCAGTTTCTCCGTTTTGCACCACCAGGGCATTTCTACTCGCCGATCCCCGATATCGAACGCATCCGCCCCGATTTGGTGCGCGCATTGAACAGCTCCGTAGGCTCAGTGCCTGGAGTGGAACTCAATATTCAGGCGCAAGTCGAACTCATCCACCGTTTTGCGGAATTCTATCCGGAAATGCCATTCTATGAGGAACAGCGATCAGGATCCAGGTACTACCTTGACAACGATTGGTATAGTTACGGAGATGCTGTCGTTCTCTATTCTATGATGCGCTCGTTTGAGCCGAAACGTATCATAGAGGTTGGATCCGGATTTTCCTCGGCTGCCATGCTGGAGGTGAACGCCAAGTTTTTCCGCGATGCTCTTGACTTGACCTTCATCGAACCGTATCCGAAACGACTCCATGAGCTCCTCGCTGAGGGGGACGTGTCACGTTGCAGGATTGTCCAGTTACCCGTACAACAAGTGCCGGTAAGCAGCTTTTTAGAGCTACGTAGCGGAGATTTCTTATTCATTGACTCGTCGCACATCGCCAAGACAGGCAGCGATGTTTTACACCTTTTCTTCACGGTACTCCCGATCCTGCAACCTGGTGTCATCGTGCATTTTCACGATATTCTGTGGCCGTTTGAGTATCCACTGGTATGGCTTGATCTCGGCTGCGCCTGGAACGAGGCATTTTGCCTCCGTGCGTTTCTTCAGTTCAATGACTCGTTCGATGTAGTCTACTTCAACTCATACATGGAAAAGCAACATCCGCACCTTGTTGAGCAATGCGTTCCGCTAGCCCTCCGCCAGCCGTCCGACGTAGCTACTCCCGGAAACTCAAGTCTGTGGATCCGCAAGAAACCTTACTAATGCCCGCCAGCAGCAGGATCGAGGCCTCGCAGCTGTCGCCCCCACGTCATACCCTCACAATATGAGTTCGACGGCGCACAAGCCACGACTGCCCGCCACACCTCGACGCCGCGCGCCTAACACCTGGCGCAGATCATGGGGAGGGTGGTTGTCGCTCGCCCCTGGTGGGCTGTTGCTGGTGGCAGCCGCGGTCGGGGTGCTCGCCAAGCTGATTGCCACGACCTGGCTACCTGCCGTCGTCGTGGCAGCCTTCGCCCCGTACCTGATGGTAGGAGCGCCGCTGTCCGCGCTAACGAGCCTGGTCCTGCGCACCCGCCGCCGCTTAGCTGCCGCTCTGGTCGTCACGGTAGCCGCAGGCGCACTCGAACTCCCGCTCTACGTAGCGGTAGATGCTTCCTCCAAGGGTCGGTCGCTGACCTTGCTGACGGCCAACCTTCGGCACGGGACAGCTGACGCAGGCGCGCTCGTCGATCTGGTGCGTGCTCAACATGTCGACGTGTTGACTGTCCAAGAACTGACGTCAGGAGAGGTGGCCAGGCTGCGCGCGGCAGGCCTCGGTGGGCTGCTTTCCGAACATGCGGTCCATCCAGGGGCCTCCCCCTGGGGCGTTGGGCTCTGGAGCCGGTACCCCATCCTGAGGCGTAGCCAGGATCCCCGTTTCGGGCTCGGGCTGATCTCCGCCTGCCTCGACATGGGTCCCGGATCAGGGGAGAAGCTCACTGTCCTCGCCGCGCACATCCTCGCCCCGATCGCGGATGGACCGTCCAGGTGGGCACGTGAGCTCCGGCAGTTGGGCGGCGTCCTGGATACACAACCAACAGATACTGTCCTCGTGGGTGGCGACTTCAACGCGACGGATGACCACGCGCAGTTCCGTCGACTTCTGTCCAACGGATACCACGATGCCGCCGAGGAAGCAGGCGCCGGGGTGATCAGAAGCTATCCTGCGGACGCTCCCTACCCGCCGCTGATCGGCATTGATCATGTGCTCGCCCGCGGTGCGCGGGCCATCACGGTGCGCACGGTGCCGATTCCTGGGTCAGACCACCGCGGGTTGATCGCGCAACTGGACATCGAGCAACCTGAAAAGTCGCATAGGTGAAACATCGACGGCGACTTAGCAGAATATACCCAGTGACGGCGCGCGAGGTCGTGGCCAGGTACGAGGAGGGAGGACCGGATGACATCAGAGGTGGTGGGTAACCGACCCCTGGGAGCCGGCTCTGGGCACCTGGCGCCGAGCACGATGACAGCGGTGCGACGGTGCGTCGTGCGAGCGGCACGCACGATCTACACCGACATCGCGCGCTCCCGGTTCGCTCCGATGCTCAATTCCCGTATTCTGCGGGCCATCAAGGCCCGCGTCACGTATATGCCCGCCGCCAGGGTCCTATCCGTGCTCGAGGTGTTCGAGCAGGCCGATCTGGCTTGCTGGGTCGCAGGCGGCTGGGGTGTCGACGCCCTGGTGGGCTGCCAGACCCGCAGACACTACGACCTCGACATCGTGATCGGTAACGGTGACGAGGAACGGCGCGCGGTCGGCGAGTTACTGACCCGGCAAGGATTCCGCGCCGGTGACGTCGAGCCGAACGACGGCTTTGCGACGCCGTTGCGGTGCGCGTGGCATCACGACGACGGGCACGTCATCGAAATACTGCCGGTGGCCTTGCATGAGCCGCCATTCAGTTGGGCACCGGTCAACCCGGTCGTAGCGGGGGTTGAAGCACCGTTCACTCGCGGGCACATCGAAGGGCGTGAGGTCAACTGCCTGTCTGCCGCCCTGCAACTGCGGCTGCACCGCGGATATCCGTTACGGGACATCGATCAGCAAGATATGAAGTTGCTTCGAGCGCTTACCCATGTGGACGGGGTCCGGCATGACGCGCCTTGAAGCTGGCGGGGTCCCTGGCCTGGCCTGCCTACGGGCGGCGGTGAATGCGGTACGGGGGCGGGCAGCGTTGCGGTTGAAACCATCGAGCGCCCTTATCGTGCCGGTGCTCGATGCCGAACCGGTCGTCGCAGCGTGGCTGCAACGACCGCACGTCGACTTCGACGGCGCACCCCTGCACGTCACGGTAATGTTCCCGTTCCTTCCGGTGCGAAGACTCGGCGCCGACGTGGAGGAGGCGGTGACGGCCCTGGCGTGTGAAACGGAGCCCTTTCGCTTCTCACTGACCCACCTTGACACCTTTCCAGGTGTGCACTACCTGGCGCCGCGGCCGGCCGAGCCGTTCGTCGACATCACCGAGCGCATCACCCGGCGATGGCCGTCCTGCCTGCCCTACGAGGGCGTTTTCGACGCGGTGATCCCGCACGTGGCCGTCGCCTTCGGCGAACCTTCCCCTGCCGACCCTGCCGCGCTCACGCGAGCCCTGCCGATCACCACAGCAGCCACTGAGTTCTGGCTGATCGAGCAGACACCGCACGGCTGGCGCACCCGGAGGCGGTTCCCGCTCGGCCGCTCAAGCGCAGTCGGCCACGATGACGGCCGAGGAGCGGACATGGCTGCCAGCTGACTGGCTCACCTCCCCACAGCGCCATGCCCCCCGAAATATGGGTCGCGGGCGAGCGCGAGCCAAGCCTGCCACGCCCCCGGTGTCTGATCGACTCGCCAGTTGTGCGCATCGCTGGTGTCGGTGTCGAACCAGCACACTGCGATGACACCGTAACGCGGCCCAGCCACGTGCTCGAGATAGCGGCGCATCCCGGAGATGAACGTCGCTGCACTGCCACCTGAGGAGTCGGTGGCTGTCTCACCGATCATCAACGGCTTACGCCCGGCGAAATGCTGCAGGAACGGATCGAACATCACTTGGAATGAGCGCCATGGCCGCCCAGCGGTCGTGTTGTAGGCGTCTACGCCGATCACATCGACATAGTGGTCCCCAGGATAGTATGAATCCCAATTCCGAGGAGTCGCGTTCGGGCACCACACCCAGATCACATTGTCGACCCCGACCTGGTCAAATAGCTCGTGAATATGCCGCCACGCCGCGATATATTGGGCAGGATGACCCGAAAAGCCATGATACCAAGTCCCGTTCATCTCGGGCATCAAACGCAGGTAGATCGGCTTCCCGAACGCCTTCATCGCCTTCGCCTGCCGGGTGATCCACCCGTCATCATGACCGTTGTTAATCTCAGCGAGACTACGATGATCACCACGGTTCTTACCCGGCCCGTACCACGCCATCACCGGAGTCCGACCGTGCGCGGCGATCGTGCGCTCACCGAAGTCCGGGAACGGATCATTCCAATCGTAATAAGTAACCTGCAAATCGTAAGGGCGCCCCATCGCCCGCTCGCGCTGCTCGATGGCAGCCTCCGACTTCTTCACCCCCGACAACTCCGT
>JBOHEL010000003.1:0-41969 GCA_050700995.1 Sciscionella sp.
CTCTTGTTCCAACTATGGGAACAAGAGCCACTTTCATTGCTCTCTATGGAACAAGAGCCACTTTCAGCATCGTGCTAGGCGCGCTGCTTGCGCTTGCGCTGGACCAGCAGCAGCGTTCCGCCACCGAGTAGCAGCAGTACCGCGATGCCGATGGGCAACGCGATCGACACACCGGTGTAGGCAAGGCCGCTCTTCTTGGCGGTGTTGCTGACGGCCGGGGTGGTTGAGGGAGCTGCCGGGGTGGTCGGCACGACCACGGCGGACGTGGTGGTCGGCGCGTTCGACGTCGTCGTCGTGACAACGGCCGCGCTCCACTTCGCGGAGGCCGACGCGCTCCGCTTGGTCTTGGTGCTGTTGGCGACGATCAGCGACTGGGTCGGATGCTTCTTGTAGTGCTCGCCGATGAACAGCCAGCCGACCGGTGTCGACGCCTGCGCGGTGAGCGTGAACGCCGCCTTACCTGCCTTCGCGTCGGAAGGCACGTGGATATAGATCTTGGAGCCGTTCGTGATCGCGGCAGGGTCGAGCGGCTTACCGTTGCTGTCGAGCAGCGTCACGCCATCGGGCAGTTGCGACGTGAGCGCGACGGAGTCGGCGGTCGTGGCGACCGTGAAGGGCCCGATGTTCGTGCCCGCGTGCCCCTCCAGGTTGCCCGGCGTCACGCTGAGGCCAAGCCCCGGCGGCGTCGAGATACCGGTATTGGCGTCGCCGATCAGGTACTCGTACAGCGCAGTGACGTTGTGCTCGTGCTTCGCTGCACTGCTCCTGGTGAGGGGGTCTTTCGTGTTGAGTGTCGCGCCGTCGCTGAAGTGCCAGATCGCGGCCTGGGTCGCGGAGATCGCCTCGGCGGGGGTAAGCCCCTTGATGCCTGCGGCTTTTCCGACCTCACTCGTCTTCAGGCTTGGGTAGGAATTGTGCAGCACCCAGTTGATCTTGCTCTTGTTCTTGTCGAAGTCACCCTTGCCTGGGTACTTGTCCCAAGGCTGCTGCACCAGCGTCTCGTCAGGGTTGAGATTCACCGTCAGCTCGACGCAGTACATCTCGAGGGTCTGCTTCTCGGATGTCCGCAGCTTCATGAGTTCAGCGATAACGCCGCTGTAGTCGGTAGCGTCTCCGGCCTTGACGTTCACGGCGTAGCCACGCTTAGCGACGCCATCATAGCGCCCGGTGGTCGCGTCGCCGCTCGCCTGTGGCACGCTGACGTCAGCGGGATTGATCGCGGGCTCGCCATTGTGCGGGGCCGCACTAGCAGGTAATGCGAGCCCGAGGACGCCGATTGAGGCGCCGAGCGCGACAGCCGCGAGGCGACCGGCGCGGGACCGTGCAGACATATCTCTCCCTGGTGCGTGAAGGTCGGGTGAAACAGATGCGCGGATGCTACAGATAGCAGAATTCGATCTACACGGAAGGGTGATTATCAAATCTTGACCAGCCCGTTACCCGCAGATGTGTAACGCACGGTAGAGAATTTTCGATTGATCTTTACCCGTTCAGGCGGTATGGCCGCTACCGGTACGATCAGCGGCGCGACTGGCGCAGCAATGAGGTGGCGAACCACCGGGGAGCTCAGGCCGGCCGGCATCGCGCGCCTGGGTGTCGCGGCCACACCGTTCGGAGGACATGATGCACGAGCCAGCCACCCCCCACCTGCAGCAGGCCGACCCCGAGATCGCCGGGCTCGTCGAGCAGGAGGCGCGACGGCAGCATGACTCGATCCGCTTGATCGCGAGTGAGAACTACGTATCCACGGCCGTGCTCGAAGCGACCGGGACGGTGCTGACGAACAAGTACTCCGAGGGTTACGCGGGCAGGCGCTACTACGAGGGCCAGCAGGTCATCGACCAGCTGGAGACGGTGGCCGTCGAGCGCGCGAAAGCCGTGTTCGGGGTCGATCACGCCAACGTGCAGCCCTACTCCGGCTCACCGGCGAACCTCGCCGCCTACCTGGCATTTGCCAAGCCCGGCGACACGATCATGGGCATGTCACTTCCGCATGGCGGTCACCTCACCCACGGCTGGAGCGTCTCGGCCACCGGCAAATGGTTCAACCCGGTCCGCTACGAGGTACGCAAGGACACCGGCAGGGTCGATCTCGACCAGGTACGGGATGTAGCGCGGGAGCACCGGCCGAAGCTGATTTTCTGCGGCGGCACCGCGATCCCGAGGACCATCGACTTCGCCGGGTTCGCGGAGATCGCGCGCGAGGTCGACGCGGTGCTGGTTGCCGATATCGCGCACATCGCGGGTCTGATCGCGGGTGGCGCGCACCCGTCCCCTGTCGGTCACGCCCCTGTCATCACGACGACAACCCACAAGACGCTGCGCGGCCCGCGCGGCGCCATGATCATGACTGACGGCGAGCATGCCAAGGCGATCGACAAGGCAGTGTTCCCAGGGCTGCAGGGCGGGCCGCACAATCACACCACGGCCGCGATAGCGGTGGCGCTGGGCGAGGCCGTCCTGCCGGCCTTCCGCGAGTACGCGCATGGTGTGGTGGCCAACGCCAAAGCGCTGGCAGAGGCGTTGACGGAGCGCGGCTTCGATCTCGTTTCCGGTGGCACCGACAACCACCTGATCCTCGCCGACCTGACCAGTAAGGGGATCGGCGGCAAGCCCGCGGCCAAGGCATTGGACCGGGCGGGCATCGAACTGAACTACAACACTGTGCCCTACGACCCGCGCAAGCCGTTCGACCCGTCGGGTATCAGGATCGGGACCGCCGCGATCACCACGCGTGGACTGGGGGCCGATCAGATGCCAAAGGTGGCGGAGTGGATCGACCGCGCGGTCACGGCGGCCACCGACGACGCGGCCATCGCCGCGATCGCGGCCGAGGTGGCCGAGTTGCTCGCTGGCTACCCGATGCCCGGCTGGAAATGACCTGGTGCGATTGGGGCCGCCATAGCGGCCCCAATCGTTCGCAGGCGGCTCAGTGGGCTTCGTGCTCCTTGGCTCTGGCGTAGGACTTTTCGATCTCGCCCTCGGCGTCGTTGCGGCCGCTCCAGGTCGCGCCCTCGACGCTCTTGCCTGGCTCCAGGTCCTTGTAAACCTCGAAGAAGTGTTGGATCTCCAGCCGGTAGAACTCATTCAAGTGGTGGATATCGCGTAGGTGCTCAAGGCGCGGGTCCTCGGCGGGCACGCAGATGACCTTGTCGTCTGGCCCCTTCTCGTCGGTCATCCGGAACATGCCGATCGCCCGGCAGTGGATCAGGCAGCCGGGGAAGGTCGGCTCCTGTACCAGCACCAGCGCGTCCAGTGGGTCTCCGTCCAGCCCGAGGGTGTCGTCGATGAACCCGTAGTCCGCCGGGTACTGGGTCGCGGTGAACAACGTGCGGTCAAGCTTGATCCGGCCGGTCGTGTGGTCGAGTTCGTACTTGTTCCGCTGCCCCTTGGGGATCTCGATGGTGACGTTGAAGTCCACGTCGTCCTCGCTCATCTCGCAGGTCCCGCCGCCTGCCGCATCGCCGACGCGGGCACTCTGGGTTCCGTCGTTTGCCGGACACTAGTGTGGACCACGCATCGCTGGTCCTTCGCACCGCATTGCGCCCACGCGATGCGGTACCGGCGCCGATGGGGGCGTCGCTGTCACCAAAGAGCTTCGCAGGAGGAGCCGTGCCCGCACCAGGTGAGCCGCCTGCCGACGACGAAGCAGCCGACGCCGTCGGTGATGGGTCGGTCGAGTGGCCTGCGGTAGACAGCGACCCTGCCGTCGCAGCGGTCGAAGACACTGTGCCCGAGCCGGAGTCGGTAGCCGAGCAGGAGCCGGTGGCCGAGCCGGAGCTTGAATGGCCCTCCGAGCACGTGGAAGTGCCCATCGCGGACGCCAAGAACACCGAGCACGCCGTCACCAACAAGGCGGTCGCCGAGAACAGTCCCGGCGAACCGGACGCTGGCGACGTGTCGGCGCACGTGCGGGACCAACCCTCAACGGTTGAACCCGCCGCGGCTGACGATCGGCCGCACGCCCAGGGCGATCAACAACCTGAGGCGGTAGACCGCGAGCAGCCGCCGGCCGACAGCACTCAAGAACTGCCAGAGCCCGCGCCACGGGCACGAGCGCCCGAGGCCACTCCGGAGCCGCGGCCCGCGTCGTCGCCGGCTGATCGCAGCCAGTTGCTACGCATCGTGCCCAGACCACCCACACCTACCGAGCGACCTGAGCGGGTGGTGCCACCACTGCGTACAGAGCAGCTGGCGGTGGACTCCACACAGCCCGAACTGCCGCCCCAGCAGGCACCGCAGGCAGGCCAGACGGTATTCCTGCCGGTTATCCGCGGAAAGAGCACCGATGATCTGACGCTCCCTGTGCGTGAGCAGGACCAGCCCTCGGCCCCGGCCGAGGCACCGGCGCCGCGCACCGCGATCCTGGGTGCGGGCCGCTCCATGCCGGTGCGGATCGAACCCGCCGAGCAGCCAGCGACACCCGATGAGCCGCCGCCGGCGCCACCGCCAACCCAGCATCGTCGTCGCTGGCCGTGGGCGGTGTTGGCCCTGGTGGTGGTCGTCGCCGTGCTGGCAGCGGTGGTGCGATGGGTGCCTGGGGTGGCGTCGAAGGTCGGGCTGTCCGCGGTGGGACCGGTGACGACGGCAGCGCCACCGCCGCCGGTGACGGTGGATCCGAAGCTGCGGGCCGTGGGGCAGGGTGCGCCCGAGCCGACCCAGGCCGGTATTTCAGCGGCTCTGGCAGGTCCGGCGTCCAACCCCGCGCTGGCTACCCTCAGCGGAATCGTGGTCGACCCCGGCAGCGGTGACACGCTGTGGCAACACGGTGCGGGTGGCGCGCTGGCGCCGGGCTCGACCAACAAGCTGCTGACCGCGGCCGCCGCCCTGTTGACGCTGAATCACCAGGCGACGCTGACCACCAAGGTAGTGGCGGGCAGCAGGCCGGGCACCGCGGTGCTCGTCGGAGGCGGCGACCCCACCCTGTCCTCGCTGCCGGACGGGGAGCAGTCGGTGTACCCGAGGGCGGCACACCTGTCGGATCTGATCGCGCAGGTGAAGCGCGCGAGCCATGGCTCGATCAAATCGGTCTACATCGACCAGCACCGCTACACCGGCGACTCGCGGGCGAAAGGATGGGATCCGGCCGACATTCAGGCGGGCAACTGGGCTCCGATCGTGCCCGCGATGCTCGACGGCGGCAGGCAGGACCCGACGATGGCGGAGCGCACCCCGAGGTCGGCGAACCCGAGCGGCACGCTGCTGCAAGCCTTCGCCAGCGGAATCGGCGCTTCGCCCGCGGGCAACGGTCACGCCCCAGCAGGCGCGAAGGTGCTTGGCGAGGTGCACTCCGCGCCGATTGAAGACCTTGTCGACACCATGCTCACGATTTCCGACAACGTGCTCGCGGAAGCAGTCGGGCGGGAGGTAGCCCGCTCGCAGGGACAGCCGGAGTCCTTCGAAGGTGCCTATACCTCAGTCCTGAAAGTGCTGAGGGAAAAGGGTTTCGACACCAGTGGTGTGCAGCTGGCTGACTCAAGTGGACTGTCTACAGTGGATCGCGTTCCTGCGAAGCTGCTGGCGTCCATACTTGCCGTGGCATCGGGCCCGACTGGCAAGGATCCACGTACCGCCAGCCTGCGCCCGCTGCTTGGCGGTCTGCCGGTCGCGGGCGGTACCGGCACGCTGGACGGGCGTTACGCCGAGCGCGGCTCCAGCCAGGGCAAGGGCTGGGTGCGTGCGAAGACCGGAACGTTGTCCGGGGTCAATACCTTGGCGGGCACCGTGCAGGACAGCGATCACCGGGTGCTGGTGTTCGCGTTCATGTCCAACGGTTCGCAGACCACCCCAGCCAGGCAGGCGTTGGATGTGATGGCCGCCGCGCTGCGCGGCTGCGGCTGTCGCGGGTAGCGTCGCGCAGGTGAATGCGGTGACCGACAAGGCGGCCGGAGCGCGGCCCTCTCCCATCGATTGGTCGCTGGCGGCCAGTACCGGCCGGATGCTCGTCAGGGGCGGGCCGGTTGTGCCACGAGCCCAGGCGCAGGCGTGCGTGCTCGAACTGCGCGCCGCCACCACCACTGCCGAGCGGCACGTCAGGGCGATCACCGGTCTCGGTGAGGAACTGCCACTGCAGCAGGGAGAGGTGGTGGACAGGCCCGGCTGGGTTTCCGCGGCCAGCGATGGCTTATCCGCGTTGACAGGTGGTAGCACCGGTACCGAGCGCGCGCGGCTGCGTCAGGTGATGGCAGGCGGGGCTGGTGTGCAGGCCGGGATGGTGCTGGCATTTCTCGCCAGCAGGGTGCTTGGCCAGTACGACCCGTTCGGTGCCCCTGGCGGCACGTTGCTGCTGGTCGCGCCGAACGTGATAGGTGCAGAGCGGGCGCTGGATGTGCCAACCTCTGATTTTCGGCTCTGGGTGTGCCTACACGAATGCACCCATCGGTTGCAGTTCACCGCGGTGCCGTGGTTGCGGGACTACTTCGCGGGCCAGGTGGCGAGCTTGATGGTCGCGATGGATGTTGACGACTCCGATGGGGGTGCGGCGAAGCTGGGCGAGCTGGTGCGCACAGTCGGCGGGCGGGTGCGTTCCGGCGAAGGCCTGCCCGATGCGATGGGGATTCTCGAATTGCTGCGCGGCCCGGAGCAACGCGAGGTGCTCGATCGACTGTTGGCGCTCTCGACGCTGCTGGAGGGGCACGCCGATCACGTGATGGACGCCGCCGGGCCCTCGGTGGTGCCCTCGGTGGCTGTGATCAGGCAACGTTTTACCGAGCGCAGGCGGGGCGGGGGGCTACTTGATCGGTTGCTGCGCGGGCTGCTCGGCGTTGACGCCAAAATCCGGCAGTACGAGCAGGGTGCGGCGTTCACCAGGCATGTGGTCGGCGCCGTTGGGATGAACGGCTTCAACGCGGTATGGCAGTCACAGGAGACGCTGCCGACCATGGCGGAGATCACCGATCCCGCAGGCTGGCTGCGTCGCGTTCACGGCTGAGTGGTGGGGGTGAGTACCGCGGCTTCGCGGCCGTTGAGCAGCAGAAATCCGGACGTTGCCGCAGTGCGCACCGCGGTGCGCCGGTTCCTGGCGGGCACCGCTGCAGCCGAACATCTCGCGCAGGGCGAACTGGCGATCGCGGTCTCGGGTGGACCCGATTCGTTGGCGTTGGCCGCGCTCGCCGTGCCGCTGGCCGCCGAGCGTGGCACGCGAGCGGTTGGCCTGGTGGTGGATCACCAGCTGCAGCCGGGGTCGGCGCGGGTCGCGGCGCGGGCGGCTGAGCAGTTGACGGAGATGGGCGCGCAGTCCCGGGTACTGACCGTGACGGTGACGGGCAGGGGAGGTATGGAGGCCGCGGCGCGCCGGGCGCGGTATGCGGCGCTGCGCGAGGCTGTGCGGCCTGGCTCCCTCGTCATGCTCGGCCATACCCGCGATGACCAAGCGGAAACGGTGCTGCTTGGGCTTGGGCGCGGCTCGGGGCCGCGTTCCATCGCGGGGATGCGGCCACTGGAGCCGCCATGGGCCCGTCCGTTGCTTGCGGTGTCGAGGGCGCAGACCGTGGGGACCTGCGCGGCGCTTGGTCTGCCAACGTGGTCCGATCCGCAGAACGCCGACGACCGGTTCACCCGGGTTCGGCTGCGCAAGGAGGTACTGCCGCTGCTGGAAGAAGTGCTGGCAGGCGGGGTGTCAGCGGCGCTCGCGCGCACCGCGGCCCAGATGAGGGAGGACCTAGAAGTACTGGATTCCCTCGCCGCCGAACTCCTGGTTTGTGCTGAAAGTGGCTCTTGTTCCAAAGAGGAGCACAAGAGCCACTTTCAGCAGCCACATTTACACAAGAGCCACTTTCAGCAGACGCTTGCGGTGGGGGTGCTGGAACCGGCGCCTGCGGCGTTGCGGCGGCGAGCGTTGCGGCGCTGGCTGCTGGCCGCGGGTGTGGGTGATCTCACTGCCGCGCAGATCGGTGCTGTGGACGCACTCATCTGGGCGTGGCACGGTCAGGGTGCCGTCTGGGTACACGGCGGCTTGGCCGTCCGCAGGGCGCATGGCAGGCTTTGGCTCGACAGCTCGACGAGACCGCATTCGGCCAGGTAGCGCGGTCAAGCAGAGGGGAAGGCGTGGAGTGTACGACGGCGATATCGCCTCCGTGATCGTCTCCGAGCAGCAGATCGGTGACAAGGTCGCCGAACTCGCGAAGCAGGTCGCCGCGGACTACCCGGTTACCGGTGACGCCGACCTGCTGCTGGTCGGGGTGCTCAAGGGCGCGGTCATGTTCATGACCGATTTCGCCAGGGCATTGCCGGTGCCGACGCAGCTGGAGTTCATGGCGGTGTCATCCTACGGCTCCGCGACCTCCTCTTCCGGTGTTGTTCGCATCCTCAAGGACCTCGACAGGGACATCGCGGGCCGCCACGTGCTGATCGTGGAGGACATCATCGACTCTGGGCTGACGCTGTCCTGGTTGCTGAAGAACCTGGCGGCTCGCCAGCCCGCGTCGCTGGAGGTGTGCACGTTGCTGCGCAAGCCGGACGCTGTTCGGGTGGACGTGCCGGTGAAGTACGTCGGCTTCGACATACCGAACGAGTTCGTGGTGGGATACGGGCTGGACTACGCCGAACGGTACCGGGACCTGCCCTACATCGGGTCCCTGGAACCCAGCGTCTACTCGGAGTAGCGTCGGTACAGGAACATCTGGGCGCCCCCACGCGTTCGGTAAGGGGCGGTGACCTACAGTCCCGGTATCTCCGCTTCGCCCGGTAGCGGTGCCTGGGCGGCCTGTAGGCTGGTGAGACCGGGTTCAAAGACCGCTGCCCGGCCGGGCCCACCGGTCGACACGCAATCCAGGGAGGGTCGAGGCCGCCAACCGGCCGTACGTACATGGACCGCAAGCGCCTGCTACGCAACCCGCTGCTCTGGATCGCCGCGGTGTTGGTGCTCTACTGGGCTTTCAGCACGATGTTCAACAACAACCGGGACTACGCCGATGTGCCGACGTCCCAGGCGCTGCATCAGATCAAGGCCGGTAATGTCTCCGACGCCACCATCCAGGACAAGGAGCAGCGACTCCAACTCGACCTGAAGAAGCCGTTCAACGGCAGCAAGAAGATCACCACCCAGTATCCGGCGAACTCGACGAACAACGTCTTCTCCGCACTGGAGAACAAGAACGTCAAGTTCAACACCAAGGTCACTCAGGACTCGTTCTTCTCCCAGATCCTGATCTTCATCATCCCGATCGGCATCCTGTTGCTGCTGCTGATGTGGATGATGAACAACGCCCAGGGGGGCGGCAACAAGGTACTGAGTTTCGGCAAGTCCAAGGCCAAACAGCTGAACAAGGACATGCCGAAGACCACGTTCGGCGACGTGGCAGGCGCCGATGAGGCAGTCGAAGAGCTCTACGAGATCAAGGATTTCCTCTCCAACCCTGGCCGCTACCAAGCGCTTGGCGCGAAGATCCCGAAGGGCGTGCTGCTGTACGGCCCCCCTGGAACGGGCAAGACGCTGCTCGCTCGGGCTGTCGCGGGTGAGGCGGGCGTGCCCTTCTACACGATCTCCGGTTCGGACTTCGTGGAGATGTTCGTCGGTGTCGGCGCCTCCCGCGTCCGTGACCTGTTCGAGCAGGCCAAGCAGAACTCGCCGTGCATTATCTTCGTTGACGAGATCGACGCCGTCGGCCGCCAGCGCGGCGCCGGTCTCGGCGGTGGACACGATGAGCGCGAGCAGACGCTGAACCAGTTGCTGGTCGAGATGGACGGCTTCGACACCCGTGGCGGGATCATCCTGATCGCCGCTACCAACCGCCCCGACATCCTGGACCCCGCGCTGCTGCGCCCCGGCCGTTTCGACCGGCAGATCCCGGTCTCCTCGCCCGACCTGCGTGGCCGCAAGGAGATCCTGACGGTGCATTCCAAGGGCAAGCCGTTCGGCGGTGACGTCGACTTCGAGGGCCTGGCCAAGCGCACCATCGGGATGTCGGGTGCCGACCTGGCCAACGTGATCAACGAGGCCGCGCTGCTGACCGCGAGGGAGGGCGGCACGCTGATCAACGGTGCCGCGCTCGAGGAGTCGGTGGACCGCGTTATCGGTGGCCCGCGTCGCAAGAGCCGGATCATCTCCGAGAAGGAGAAGAAGATCACCGCCTACCACGAGGGCGGGCACGCGCTCGCCGCGTGGGCGATGCCGGACATCGAGCCGGTGTACAAGTTGACGATTGTTGCTCGTGGCCGTACCGGTGGCCATGCGCTGGCCGTACCCGAGGATGACAAGGGTCTGATGACCCGCTCGGAGATGATCGCCCGGCTGGTGTTCGCGCTCGGCGGACGCTCCGCGGAGGAACTTGTCTTCCATGAGCCGACCACTGGGGCGTCCTCGGATATCGAGCAGGCCACGAAGATCGCCAAGTCGATGGTGACCGAGTACGGCATGAGTTCCCGGCTCGGCGCGGTGAAGTACGGGCAGGAGCAGGGCGACCCGTTCCTTGGCCGCTCCGCAGGCAGGCAGCCGGACTACTCGCTCGAGGTCGCGCACGAGATCGACGAGGAGGTGCGCAAGCTCATCGAGGCGGCGCACACCGAGGCGTGGGAGGTACTCAACACCTACCGTGATGTGCTCGATGATCTCGTTGTGGAACTGCTGGACAAGGAGACGCTGCACCGCAAGGACCTGGAGCGGATCTTCTCACGAGTCGAGAAGCGGCCGAGGCTTACCACGTTCAACGACTTCGGTCATCGCACGCCTTCGGACAAGCCGCCGGTGAAGACTCGTGTGGAACTAGCCAGGGAGCGAGGCGAGGTGTGGCCGGACGCGCTTCCAGAGCCGCAGCCGAGCCCGGTGGCGACGATGCCCGGCGCAGGCGAGGTCCCAGGCGGCGTGCCACACGGGGGTGTGTCACGGCCAGGCCCCAACGGTTCCGGTCGTAACGGAGCGCCCAACGGTGGCGGGTACCCACCTGTACCCGCTGGTGACCAGCCGCGTCCGGCAGCGGGCCAGGCGCCGCCGAACTATGGCCAGCCTGCGGGCTGGACGCCTGCGACCAGCCCGTCAAGCCAGTCCGCGCAGTCCTGGCAGCCCTCATGGGATCAGCCCGCATGGGATCGGCGCCGTGGGTCCCAGCAGCCAGGTGCCGAACAGCCTTATGACGACGGTCAACACCACCGGCAGGAACCGGCCGAGTACCGGCAGGATCGGCGGGAGAGCCGGGGCGAGCAGGACAGCGATCGGTGACGGTGACCAGCCCAGCAGACGTCGACGGTGAGGGTCTGCGCCGTGGTCGGCGGATGTTCGACCAGGTCAGGGCGGAGGCTGCTGTTCGCGAGCTGTTGCTCGCCTGCGGGGAGGATCCGGACCGTTCCGGTTTGCGGGACACCCCAGGCAGGGTGGCGCGCGCGTACCGCGAACTGTTCGCCGGGCTGTATACCGATCCGGACAAGGTGCTTGCCAAGACCTTCGACGAGGGTCATGAAGAACTCGTCTTGGTCACCGATATCCCGATGTACTCGACCTGCGAGCACCACTTGGTGCCGTTCCACGGGGTCGCGCACGTTGGATACATCCCGAACGCGCAAGGGCGGGTTACGGGGCTGTCCAAGCTGGCACGGCTGGTCGATCTCTACGCCAGGCGGCCACAGGTGCAGGAGCGGTTGACCTCGCAGGTCGCGGACGCGCTGATGCGGCAATTGCAACCGCGCGGTGCGATCGTGGTGATTGACGCGGAGCACCTGTGCATGGCGATGCGCGGTGTCCGCAAGCCGGGAGCCCGCACCACGACCTCAGCCGTTCGCGGCATTCTGCAGACCTCAGCCACTTCGCGAGCGGAGGCGCTCGATCTGATCAAGGGCCGGCGGTGAGTCTCACACTGCCGACGCCCGGTCGTTGCGTCGTCATGGGTGTGCTGAACGTGACGCCGGATTCGTTTTCCGACGGCGGCAGGTATGCCAACGCCGAGGACGCGGTGTCGCACGGTGTGGGGATGCATGGCGCGGGCGCGGATTTGGTTGATGTCGGTGGCGAGTCCACCCGGCCAGGTGCGCAGCGGGTGGACGCCGAACTGGAGAGTTCGCGGGTGGTGCCCGTGGTCAGGGCGCTTGCAGGCCGTGGTGTTGCGGTCAGTGTGGACACCATGCGGGCGTCGGTAGCGGCTGCCGCGCTCGACGCGGGCGCACGAGTGGTCAATGACGTGTCCGGCGGCCTGGCTGATCCGGATATGGCGCGTGTTGTCGCGGAGTACGGCGCACCGTGGATCCTGATGCACTGGCGCGGGCATTCCCGCGACATGAATGCGCTGGCGCGCTACTCCGATGTGGTGGCCGAGGTGCGAGCCGAGTTGTCGGCTCGGGTGGATGCGGCGCTCGTGGCCGGAGTGAGCGCCGATTCGCTCGTGCTCGATCCCGGACTCGGTTTCGCGAAGCGCGCCGAACATGACTGGGCATTGCTGTGCGAACTGGATTCACTGCTGCGATTGGGGTTCCCGGTGCTGATCGGGGCTTCCAGGAAGCGTTTCCTCGGCAGGCTGCTGGCGGATGCGAACGGCACACCGCGACCGCCCGGCGGTCGAGAGGCCGCGACCGCAGCCGTCACGACGATGGCAGCCGCGGCGGGCGCTTGGGGGGTACGGGTGCACGATGTCCGGCGGTCGCTCGACGCGGTGGCCGTGGTGTCGGCGTGGCGACGGGGCCGCACTCCGTGACCGCCGACGTGTGTGTTCCCGCAGAGGCGGCGAGATGACCGACCGGATCACGTTGACCGGCCTGCACGTCCGCGGTTTCCACGGAGTGTTCGATCACGAGAGGCGTGATGGCCAGGATTTCCTGGTCGATGTGGTGGCGTGGCTCGATCTCAGCGCGGCGGCCGCCTCGGACGACCTCGCCCACACGCTGCACTACGGCGAGTTGGCGCAACGGGTCGCAGCGATCGTGGGCGGCGAGGCGCACGACCTGATCGAGACGGTTGCCGCGATTGTGGCCGATGAGGTCATGCTCGACGAGCGGCTGCACGCCGTTGAGGTCACAGTCCACAAGCCGTCCGCGCCGATCCCACTGGAGTTCGCCGACGTCTCGGTAACCATCCGCCGCACCCGGGGTGACCACTGTGACTGCTGAAAGTGGCTCTTGTGTAGATGAAGCTTGTGAGAGTGGCTTTTGTGTTCCTCTTTGGAACAAGAGCCACTTTCAGCACAAACAGCTCGGGGGGCGGCGATGACGCGCGCGGTGCTGTCCATCGGCTCGAACCTCGGTGATCGCCTGGCGTACCTGCGTTTGGCCGTGAGTGCGTTGGGACCCATAGTGCGCGAGGTTTCCGGCGTGTACGAGACGGCGCCGTGGGGTGTCACCGATCAACCGGCCTTCCTCAATGCCGTGGTGATCGTCGATGATCCGCTGGCGACTCCGAGGACCTGGCTGGTGCGCGCAAGGGAAGCGGAAGCCGCGGCCGAACGCCGCAGGGAGCGCAGGTGGGGACCGCGCAGCCTCGATGTCGACATCATCACCGTTGACGGCTGCACCAGCACCGAACAGGAGCTCACCCTGCCCCACCCGATGGCGCACCGGCGAGCGTTCGTGCTGTTGCCGTGGGCGGAACTCGAGCCTGGTGCGGTGCTGCCCGGCCGAGGGGATCTGCAGACGTTGCTCGCCGCACTGCCAGCGGCCGAGCGTGCCGGTGTGCACTTGCTACCCGGGGTCGTGCTGACGTGAAGTACACCAAGGCCAGGGATCTCATCCTCATCGCCGTGATCGCCGGAGTGGCGGTCAGCCTACTGCTGCAGTGGAGCTACAGCGCGCTGCCGAAGTTGCCAAGGCTGGCGGGGATCACGCTGCTGGTGATCGCGATCATCGAGTTCGTGCTGACGCTGACGCTGCGGCCAAGGTTTCAGCGCAAGCCTGACACCACTCCGGTACCGCCGCTGACCGCGGTGCGCGTGGTGGCGCTGGCAAAAGCGTCCTCGCTGCTTGGTGCGATCATGTTCGGCGCGTGGGGCGGGGTGCTCGGCTATGTCCTCCCGCGCAACGGAGATTTTCTCGCCGCCGGGCAGGACACCACGAGCGGCGTGCTCGGCATTGTCAGTGCCGCGGCGCTCGTCGGGGCTGCACTGTGGTTGGAGTACATCTGCCGGGCACCAGAGCCACCTGAGGATTCCCGCGGCAAGTAGATCCGAACCGCACTTCCTCAGCAAGCTTCGCCCGCGAAGATCTCGTTCCGATAAAGAAGATGTACCGTAGTCCGCATGGACGACGAGGACGATGCGTTCGCACAGCGCGAGGAAGGCGACATCACTCACGGCTCGCTGCTCTTCGTGCTGCTGCTGGCGCTCGCTCTCATCGCGACCGGGTTGCTGGTGTGGACCGATGCCGCCCGGTGGTTGCGGCTCGGCGTGCTCGCCGCGCTGTGGGCGGCGCTGGTTGGCGCGTTCATCGCGGTGAAGTACCGCAAGCAGGCCGCCGAGCGAGATGCCGAGATAGCCGACCTGCACTCGGTCTACGAGTTGGAACTGGAGCGCGAGGTCGCCGCTCGCCGAGAGCATGAGCTCGAATTCGAGACCGAGCTGCGTAGCCGTGTCGAGGAATCGACGGTTGATCAGCTCGCTGTGCTGCGTGACGAGGTCAGTGGGCTCCGGGAGAACCTTGAGGCGCTGCTCGGTGGCGCGGTGCTGGTCGAGCGGGTCGCGCTGCACGCGGAGTCAACGAGGATGCGCGCGATTCCGGACGGTACGCGCCAGCAGGTGGCGGTCGCCGACGAGCGCTTGCGCGGCATGCAGGCTGGCGCGCAGGTCGAGCGGACGCGATATCAACAGCCGGTCGCCCCCGATCGGCGAAACGGGAACGGGCCTAGGGAGGCTATCAGTCCAGACCCCCGCAGGGCAGGGCAGCGCAGCCGAAACGACGTCGTTCCGGTCCGTGAGCCTGTACGCAGCAGTGCCCAGGCCTCGCAGTTGCCGCAGCAGGCCGCGACAGCCGCAGCCTCGACGACAGTCTTTGACGAGGTGCTCGCACCTCGGGCGCTGGATCCCGAGTGGGGCGCATCCTCCCACGATCGGCAGCAGGAGCCCGCGTCCCGCCACGTGCCACCGCCTGCGCACCAGTCGCCGGTGAAATCAGAATCACAGGTAACGCCCGAGATACACCAACGCGAGCCCATGCCGCAGGAGCCCGCAGAGGGCCGCCCCGACCATCGACCTCCCTGGGCGCGGCCCGCGCAGGCCGCCGACGCAGCGAGTAACGGGCATTCGCGGCACGGCACCGCAACAGCTTCCGGGTCGCCGCCCGCTGTCAACGGCGTCGCAGGGGGGCGACGCAGGCTGGAAGAGCCGGTCGCCGCCGGGTTGGCGAACTGGACACCAGGGCCAGACATGCCGTCGGGCGGCTGGAGCCAGCAGGCACCGCACGGTCCTGCCGGTAACGCTCACAATGGTCCGGCGGCGAACGGCAGCCCTCCGACCAATGGCAAACACGGGCCTGCCGGTAACGGCAACCAGCTTTTGACGCCAAGCGGCAGCCACTCCAGGGCGGATCCGCCGGAGGAGATGGCTAGCGGTTCCCATGCCGCAGGCACCTCGGTGACCGAGTTGCTTGCCGCGCACGGCGGGGGCGAAGCGCCTCGCAGACGTCGTCGCCGCGCCGACTGATCTGGCAGTTCCGACGACCCAGTAACCTGGCCCACCATGACGTGCGGCGCCACGAGACCGGCGGGTGGCAGGCGATGGCTGGTGGTGTTGCTGCCGGTGTTCGCCGCGTGCCTGCTCGCTGCCTGTGCGCTGCTACTGGCCGAACTGGTCGGCGCACGGGTTGGCGCGCGCGGATTGTTGGTGGGCGCGATAGCCGCGGTCGTGCCCGTAGTGCCGATGGTCGCAGCCTTCTTGTGGGTCGATCGCTGGGAGCCGGAACCGCCTAGGCTCATCCTCGCCGCATTCGCGTGGGGCGCCTGCATCGCGGCACTGACGGCGCTGGTGGTCAATGACACCGCGGCATCGGCCGCAGGGTCACTGCTCGGAGCGGGCGGTGGTGACGCGGTCGCCACGCTGGTGTCCGCGCCCCTGGTAGAAGAGGCCGTCAAGGCCGCGTTCGTGCTGGGTGTGTGGCGGCTACTGCGCAGCGAATTCGACGGCGTGATCGACGGGATCGTCTACGCCGGTATCACGGCAACCGGATTCGCGTTCACCGAGAATATCGACTACTTCGGCCTGGCCTTCGCTCATGGTGGACTGGACGGCTTCGGCGGCGGTGTGGTCGCGGCTTTTGTGCTGCGCGGCGTATTCACCCCGTTCCTGCACCCGATGTTCTCCATGATGACCGGCATTGGAATCGGTATCGCGGCACGGACCCGTACGCGCTGGATGCGGGTTGGTGCACCGTTGGGCGGTTACCTGGCCGCGGTCAGCCTGCATGCGCTGTGGAACGCCTCAACGATGCTCTCGCAGGGGCGCGGGCTACTGAGCTTCTACTTCCTTGTGATTGTTCCCATTCTTGCCGCCATGGTGCTTTTCGTTGGGTGGCAAAGGAAACGCGAGCAAGCGGTGATCGCCTCACAGCTGCCTGCGATGGTACGGAACGGCTGGATCGCACCCAGCGAGGTGGAACTGCTGTCAAGCTTGCGTGGCCGTCGGGAATGGCGCAGGCAGGTGCGCACGTACTCCGGCGGGCCTGCGGCGAGCGCGGTGCGGCGCTACCAGGCTGCCGTCACCGAACTGGCCTTTCTTGCCGAGCGGGTATCCCGAGACAGCGCGGAACCGCCTACCGACGTCCGTCGGGAGGAACTGATCACTGACCTACGGGTAGCGCGGGCGGAAGCGGTGCACGCCACACCCCGGGCCGGGTGAACCTCGTCACCTGGGCCGAGCGCAGTGGGGCGAAGGCGGATAGTCTCGCGCCGTCGTCTGGTACCTGCACCTCGTGCCCAGGACTGGAACGAATGAGAGGAAGACGCCCGTGAGCCGTCCCGCGCGCCTGACCGTAGGCGTGGTCTCCGCAGGCCGTGTCGGCACGGTGCTGGCGGCCGCGCTCGCCAGGGCAGGACACACCGTCGTCGCGGCTTCGGGGGTATCGGCACAGTCACGGCACAGGGCGGATGAGTTGCTGTCCGGGGTGCCCATCCTGCCGCCGGACGAGACCGCTGCCGCCGCCGATCTGGTGCTGCTCGCGATCCCGGACGATGCGCTCGCGGGCACCGTGCGGGGGCTGGCTGCCACGGGTTCGTTGCGGCAGGGGCAGATCGTGGTTCACACCTCGGGTGCGCACGGTGTCGAGGTGCTCGCACCAGCACTCGAGCGTGGTGCGATGACGCTCGCTGTGCACCCGGTGATGACGTTCACCGGCCGCGCCGAGGATCTTGACAAGCTGACGTCCTGTCATTTCGGGGTGACCGCGGCGGACGGACAGGACGCCGCTTGGCATGTCGGCGAGGCGTTGGTGATGGAGATCGGCGCGGAGCCGGTGCGAGTGCCGGAAGCCGTGCGACCGTTATACCACGCCGCATTGACGCATGGTGCGAATCATCTGGTCACGCTCGTCAACGACTGCGCGGACCTATTGACTTCGGCGGGTATCGAGAACTCGCGCGGGATGATCGCCCCGCTGCTGTCGGCGGCGCTGGACAATGCGTTGCGCCACGGTGACCGTGGCTTGACTGGGCCGGTGGTGCGTGGCGATGTCGGCACGGTACGTACGCATCGCGCAGTGCTCGCCGACGCTGATCCAGCAGCGTTGCCCGGTTATCTGGCGCTCGCTCGCCGGACCGCGCAACGCGCGGGCGCAGCGGGTTTGCTGCGGCCGGATGTAGTCGCCGAGCTGCTGACCGTGCTGGATTCCCGATGAGGCCGACATTCACTCCTGGCGAGGTGACGGTCTACTCCGAACCCGCCGAGATGGCGACGCTGACGCGCGCTTTGCGCGGGGCTGGACGAAAGATCGCACTGGTGCCGACGATGGGCGCGTTGCACGCCGGGCACCGTGAGCTCATCAAGCATGCGCGTCGAATCCCCGGTACTTCGGTGGTCGTGTCGATATTCGTGAACCCGTTGCAATTCGGACCCGGCGAGGATCTCGATTCTTATCCGCGATCGCTGCGGTCCGATGTGGACGCTTGCGCGGCTGCCGGGGTGGAGATCGTGTTCGCACCCGGTTCAGCGCAGATGTACCCGCACGGCGAGAACCAGGTGAAGCTGGATCCTGGACCGCTCGGTGACAAGCTGGAGGGCGCGAGTCGCCCTGGTCATTTCGCCGGGATGCTCACGGTGGTGGCGAAGCTGTTCAACATCGTGCGGCCTGATTGTGCGTTTTTCGGGGAGAAGGACTACCAGCAGTTGGTGCTGGTCAAGCGCATGGTGAGCGAGTTGAACCTGAATGTGTCCGTGATCGGTGTGCCCACCGTGCGCGAGCACGGCGGGCTGGCGCTGTCCTCCCGGAATGCCTACCTGTCCGCGCCGGAGCGGGAGGCCGCGCTGGCGTTGTCGGCGGCCCTCACCGCGGGCGCGTACGCCGGGGCTTCCGGTGCCGGCGCGGTACTTGCGGCTGCCCGTGAGGTGCTGGCAGCGGTGCCGGAAGTGCGCGTTGCCTACCTGGAACTGCGCGGTCCGGATCTCTCGCCTGCACCGGCGCGCGGCGACGCGCGGCTGCTTCTCGCCGCCAGGGTGGGGGCCACCAGGCTGATCGACAATGTCGCGGTGCGCCTCGGGTCCGATCAAGCCCGGCCGCGCCGGCTCAGCAATGCTGGCTCATCGGAGCGCACGACACTGCGAAGGGATGGCTGATGTTCCGTACGATGCTGAAGTCGAAGATCCATCGCGCCACGGTGACTCAGGCGGATCTGCACTACGTGGGTTCGGTGACGGTCGACGTGGATCTGATGGACGCTGCGGACCTGCTTGCTGGTGAGCAGGTGGCCATCGTGGATATCACGAACGGTGCGCGGCTGGAGACTTATGTTATCGCCGGTGAGCGCGGCAGCGGTGTGCTTGGTATCAACGGTGCCGCAGCGCACCTTGTGCACCCTGGCGACCTGGTGATCCTTATCGCCTACGGCATGATGGACAGCGCGGAGTCGGCGTCCTACCGGCCGAGGGTGATCTTCGTGGACGCGAGTAACCGCATCGTGGATCTGGGATCTGATCCCTCGGTCGCCCCGGAGGGGTCCGGCCTGCGTTCGGGCGCGGTACCCGCGGAGACCGCTGACGCCGCGAAGCTGGATGCGCTGCTGCGGGCCGAAGGCTGAGCGGGCAGGTGCTGCTGTGCATCGACGTCGGCAATACGAACATCGCGCTCGGCTTGTATGCGGGCGACGAGCTGGTTGCTGACTGGCGGATGCGCACCGATGCGCGGATGACCGCCGACGAGTTCGCGCTGACCATGCATGGGCTGCTCGGCTCGCACGCCGGCGATGTCACCGGGGTTTCGGCGCTTTCCACGGTCCCGGCGGTGTTGCACGAGATGCGGGCGATGCTGGGACGCTACTACTCGCATCTGCCTCGGGTGATCGTGGAACCCGGTGTGCGTACCGGGGTGCCGCTGCACGTGGACAACCCGAAGGAGGTCGGCGCGGATCGAGTGGTCAACACGCTGGCCGCGCATCACCTGTTCGCCACGGCATGTGTTGTGGTCGACTTCGGTACCTCGACCAATATCGATGTGATCTCTGCGAAGGGGGAGTTTCTCGGCGGGGTGATCGCGCCTGGCGTTGAGATCTCGGTGGACGCGCTGGCGGCAAGGGCTGCGGCGTTGCGCAAGGTCGAGTTGGTGCGCCCGAGATCGGTGATCGGCAAGAACACCGTGGAGTGCCTGCAGGCCGGGATCATCTACGGGTTCGCGGGCCAGGTGGACGGGCTGGTGCGCCGCATTATCGGGGAGTTGGCCGACGAGCAGGTGGCGGTAATCGCAACCGGCGGCCTGGCGCCGCTGGTAGTATCGGAGTCGACAACGATCAACGATCGGGTACCCGAACTTACCCTCCTTGGCCTACGCCTGGTCTTCGACCGCAACCACTCCTGACCTCACCGTCAGCGTCTGGTCGCGCGGGCGACGATGGTGCGCGTCTGGGTCGATGCCACACACGGTAGCCGGGTCGAGTGCTGACCAGGCGTCTCCGTACCCTGAACAGCCGTGACAGCTGAGCCACCAGTCAACGATGCGGACCTGCCGGAGCAGATGCGGATACGCCGGGAGAAGCGTGACCGCCTACTTGCCGAGGGGACCGAACCTTATCCGGTGCGGTTGCCGCGCACGCACACCCTGCGTGATGTGCGTGAGCGGCACACCGGGCTCGAGCCTGATACCGCCACCGGCGACATGGTCGGTGTCACCGGCAGGGTGCTGTTCATGCGCAATACTGGGAAGCTCTGCTTCGCGACGCTGCGTGAGGGCGATGGCACGGAGCTGCAGGCGATGCTCAGCCTGAAATCCGTTGGCGAGGCGGCCCTTTCGGGTTGGAAGGCACAGGTCGACATCGGCGACCATGTATTCGTGCACGGCGAGGTCATTACTTCTCGCCGCGGCGAGCTTTCGGTGATGGCGGATGAGTGGCGCATGGCGGCAAAGGCGCTGCGCCCGTTGCCCGTGGTGCACAAGCAGCTGTCCGAAGAAACACGCATCCGGCAACGTTATGTCGATCTGATTATGCGGCCGCAAGCACGTGATGCGGTCCGCGTTCGGGCAGCCGTGCTCCGCGCGCTACGCGATTCCTTCCAGCAGCGGGGATTCATCGAAGTCGAGACCCCGATGCTGCAGACCCTGCATGGCGGCGCGGCCGCCCGGCCGTTCGTTACGCATTCGAACGCCTTCGACATCGACCTATACTTGCGGATCGCGCCGGAGCTGTTTCTGAAGCGGTGCGTCGTCGGTGGGATCGAGAAGGTATTCGAGATCAACCGGAACTTCCGCAACGAGGGCAGCGACTCATCGCACTCCCCGGAGTTCGCGATGTTGGAGTACTACGAGGCCTATGCGACGTACGACTCCAACGCGGTGTTCACCAGAACGTTGGTTCAGGAGGCAGCTCAGGCAGCTTTCGGTACCCAGTTGCTGACACTCGCGGATGGCTCGAAATACGATGTTTCGGGTGAATGGGCCACGCTGACCATGTACGGTTCGCTTTCGGAGGCGCTCGGCGAGGAGATCACGCCGCGGACGTCCGTCGCGGAGCTGGCCAAGGTGGCCGGATCCCACGGGTTGGACGTAGCACCACGTGGGGTCGGTCACGGCAAGGTTGTAGAACAGCTGTGGGAGCAACTTGTCGGTGACCATTTGCACGCCCCTACTTTCGTGCGCGATTTTCCGCTGGAGACCTCGCCTCTGACCAGGCAGCATCGGAGCCAGCCCGGTATCGCCGAAAAGTGGGACCTCTACGTCAGGGGATTCGAGCTGGCCACCGGGTACTCGGAACTCGTCGACCCGGTCATCGAGCGCCAGCGGCTGGAAGAACAGGCGTTGCTTGCGGCGCAAGGCGACGCCGAGGCCATGCGGCTCGATGAGGACTTTCTGCGTTCCCTCGAGTATGGAATGCCACCATCGGGTGGTGTTGGAATGGGGATCGATCGGTTGCTGATGGCGCTGACGGGCCTTGGTATCCGGGAGACCATGCTGTTCCCGCTGGTGCGACCCGAATGAAGTATTGGGCGAAGTTCCCTCACTTGTCAGCGGGTTTTGCGCTAATCTGGTAACCACAGTACATTGGCACCAATGGCATGAACCCAAACCACGAGCTTTGTCACCGGCGATCGGTCAAGCCGCGCCGAGTAACGAGAGCCCTCACGGGCTTGAGGAGGAGAGAATGGCGCAGCAGGTGACCGTGACCTTGGTCGACGACCTCGATGGTTCCGAGGCTGACGAGACCGTCGACTTCGGGTTGGACGGAGCGCAGTACCAGATTGATCTTTCCGGGGACAATGCGGAGCGCTTGCGGGATGTGCTCGGCGAGTTTGTCGAGGCGGCCCGCCGCTCCGGTCGCAGGCGTGGGCCCGGCAGGCCACGCGGCAGCGGTGCTGGCGGTCGTTCGGCGACCGCTGAGCGTGAGCAGAATCAGGCCATTCGGGAGTGGGCCCGCAAGAACGGGTTCGATGTCTCCGAACGCGGTCGCATCCCTGCCGAGGTGCTGGACGCATACCACGGTCGGTGAGTCGATACCCGGTCAGTTGATACCGGTCAGTTGATACCGGTCAGTTGATACCGGTCAATGAGGAAGGGCCGCCGGTGCAACCGGCGGCCCTTCCTCGCGCCCTGGGCCGTGAGTCACGTCACGCCATATCACTCGAACGGGGTAGGTGCGCGACGGTTGTTCGCGGACAGCGGACAGGGTGCTCGGGATGGAATCTGCGCTGTCGACCAGGTGTTGTGCCTGGTGACGAACGAATCGCCAGATGCAGTGACAAGAAGTTATCGCAAGTAGCACTGAGGTCGGCCACCATCGGCGACTACAGTGATCCTACGGTGCTTAACCCGCAGCGGGAGAGGCAGCGGGCAAGGGCCGCCGGCGCAGCAGTCAGGGAGTGGGAATGTTCGAGAGGTTTACCGACCGCGCGAGGCGGGTGGTCGTGCTGGCTCAAGAAGAGGCCAGGATGCTCAACCACAACTACATCGGCACCGAGCACATCCTCCTGGGCTTGATCCACGAGGGTGAGGGCGTCGCCGCCAAGGCGCTCGAGTCGCTTGGCATCGCCCTTGAAGGCGTTCGCCAGCAGGTCGAGGAGATCATCGGTCAGGGGCAGCAGGCGCCGAGCGGGCACATCCCGTTCACTCCGCGTGCCAAGAAAGTGCTTGAGCTCAGCCTGCGTGAGGCGTTGCAGCTCGGGCACAACTACATCGGCACCGAGCATATTCTGCTCGGCCTGATCCGCGAAGGTGAGGGTGTCGCGGCGCAGGTGCTTGTCAAGCTGGGTGCCGACCTTAACCGGGTGCGCCAGCAGGTGCTGCAGCTGCTGTCGGGCTATCAGGGCAAGGAGCCCGCTGAAGCGGGCGCAGGCCGAGAGGGCACGCCGTCCTCCTCGCTGGTGCTCGACCAGTTCGGGCGCAACCTCACCGCTACCGCGCGGGAGGGCAAGCTCGACCCTGTCATCGGCAGGGCCAAGGAGATCGAGCGGGTCATGCAGGTGCTCTCCCGCCGCACCAAGAACAACCCGGTGCTCATCGGCGAGCCCGGCGTGGGCAAGACCGCCGTCGTCGAGGGGTTGGCGCAGAGCATCGTCAAGGGTGAGGTGCCTGAGACGCTGAAGGACAAGCAGCTCTACACTCTCGACCTCGGTTCGCTGGTAGCGGGCTCGCGGTATCGGGGTGACTTCGAGGAGCGCCTGAAGAAGGTGCTCAAGGAGATCAAGACCCGTGGCGACATCATTCTGTTCATCGACGAGATCCACACATTGGTCGGTGCGGGTGCCGCCGAGGGTGCGATCGACGCCGCCAGTATCCTCAAGCCGATGCTGGCCCGCGGTGAGCTGCAGACGATCGGTGCCACCACGCTGGACGAGTACCGCAAGCACGTGGAGAAGGATGCCGCGCTGGAACGGCGCTTCCAGCCGATTCAGGTCGGGGAGCCCTCGCTGGAACAGACCATCGAGATCCTCAAGGGCCTGCGCGACCGGTACGAGGCGCACCACAGGGTGACGATCACGGATCCCGCGCTGGTGGCGGCCGCCACACTGGCCGATCGGTACATCAACGACCGGTTCCTGCCGGACAAGGCGATTGACCTGATCGACGAGGCGGGGGCGCGGATGCGCATCCGCCGGATGACCGCACCGCCGGACCTGCGCGAATTCGACGAAAAGATCGCGGACGTACGCAGGGACAAGGAGTCCGCGATCGACGCGCAGGACTTCGAGCGGGCGGCCAGGCTCCGAGACGAGGAGAAGCAGCTGCTCGGGCAGAAGTCCGAGCGGGAGAAGCAGTGGAAGGACGGCGACCTCGATGTCGTCGCCGAGGTGGACGACGAGCAGATCGCCGAGGTGCTGGCGAACTGGACCGGTATCCCAGTGTTCAAGCTGACCGAGGAGGAGACGACTCGGCTGCTTCGCATGGAAGACGAGCTGCACAAGCGGATCATCGGCCAGGATGAAGCCGTCAAGGCGGTTTCCAAGGCGATCCGCCGTACTCGCGCCGGTCTGAAGGATCCGAAGCGGCCGTCGGGTTCGTTCATCTTCGCGGGGCCGTCCGGTGTGGGTAAGACGGAGCTGTCCAAGGCGCTGGCGAACTTCCTGTTCGGCGAGGACGACGCGCTTATCCAGATCGACATGGGCGAGTTCCACGACCGCTACACCGCGTCCCGGCTGTTCGGTGCCCCTCCCGGCTACGTCGGTTACGAGGAGGGCGGTCAGCTCACCGAGAAGGTGCGCCGCAAGCCGTTCTCGGTGGTGCTGTTCGACGAGATCGAGAAAGCGCACCAGGAGATCTACAACACGCTGCTGCAGGTACTGGAGGACGGTCGTCTCACTGACGGTCAGGGCAGGACGGTGGATTTCAAGAACACCGTGCTGATCTTCACTTCCAACCTCGGTACCTCGGACATTTCCAAGGCCGTCGGGCTCGGGTTCTCCTCGGGTACCGACGAGGGCTCGAAGTACGAGCGGATGAAGCAGAAGGTCAACGACGAGCTGAAGAAGCACTTCCGCCCGGAGTTCCTCAACCGCATCGACGACGTGATCGTGTTCAACCAGCTCACCGAGCAGCAGATCATCGAGATGGTCGACCTGATGATCGCCAGGGTTGAGACGCAGCTCAAGCACAAGGACATGGCGATCGAGGTCACCGCAAAGGCCAAGCATCTGCTGGCCAAGCGTGGGTTCGACCCGGTGCTGGGAGCGCGGCCGCTGCGCCGCACCATCCAGCGCGAGATCGAGGACCAGCTCTCGGAGAAGATCCTCTTCGGCGAGCTGCAGGCAGGCCAGATCGTGATCGCCGACGTCGAGGATTGGGACGGTGAGCGGGAGAAGGACGACAGTAAGGCGCACTTCACGTTCCGTGGTGAAGCCAAGCCTGTGCCGGTGCCGGACGTCCCGCCCACCGCGCTGGCTGCCACCGGCGACGGCGACGATTCCTCGGAGTCCGCAGCCGAGTAACACCACCCGCGAACCCGGATCGCCGCGACCCCACGCGCCGATCCGGGTTCAGGTGTCTTCAAGACCCCCCAACCCTGCGCACAACTCGCTCCGGCGGCATCCCGACCCACGGTTGTTCACAATGTTGATGGGTCTTGAAGACACCCCAACCCCGGCAACGACGGATCGTTGGATCTGCAACCGAGCGTCAGGCTGTGGGCCAGCGGGTCGCGTCAAGCAGGATGTCGATCGCGGTGCCGGCATCGGTCTCGCGGTGCAGGTGACGCAGCACATCGACGCGCAGGCCGTCGGTCGCGGCGCCGAGATCGGCGATGTCGGGCAGCACTCCGGCATCCGGTGGCCCGCCGACGCCGCGTCGCAGGTTGCTGCGGGCGTGCCCAAGGTAGAGCAGCCTGCCGCCCTCGGCCAGCCAGCTCGCGGCCCGTCGCAGCACCCCGGCCAGCTCCGGCATCGGCAGGTGCAGGTAAGCGATCAGCACGAGATCAAGTGGGGTGGCCCTGGGTTGCCAGGTGGTCACGTCCGCGCACACCCACTCCACACCAACAGGGCGCCTAGCGGCCTGCTCGATAGCGACCGGTGAGAAGTCCACCCCGGTGACCGACCAGCCGCGCTCACCGAGCCACGCCGCGTTCCTGCCTTCGCCGCAGGCCAAGTCGACAGCGACACCGGGCGGTACCTCAGCCAGCTGCTGCCGCAGGAATGCGTTAGGCCCGCGCCCCCACAACTCGGGCGTCGCGGCGTACTTCTCGTCCCAGTCCTCGGCTTTCATTCTGGCTGGGAAACCTGCACGACCTCGAACTCCAGCAGTGCGGAGCCGGTGCCCACAGGCTTGGCGCGGGCGCCGGAGTGCGCTTCCCTGGCCGGACCCGCCGCCCAGGCCTGGAACGCCTCCTCCGACTCCCACTTCGTGTAGACGAAGTACCGGTTGTCGCCGGACACCGGCCGCAGCAGCTCGAAGCCGAGGAAACCCGGCTGCGAGTCCACCGCGTGCAGGCGGTGGGCGAACCGCTTCTCCAACTCCTCGCCCGTGCCATCTTCAACTTCGATCGCATTGATCTTCACGACTGCCATGCCCACAGGATACGGCCCCGATGAATCGCCGCTGGTGCCCACTCGTGATCGCCTTGTCGAGGAAACGCCGGTACGGAGGGTAATCGAAGGATGCTAGGGGTGTAGCGATCCCGGCCAGAGGTAGCGCGCCTGGGGAATCGTGGTGCCGTGGAACCATGCGTTGAAGAAGCCCTGCAGGTGCTGGCCTGATACCCGTTGCACGAACCGCTCGAACTCAGGCCATGATGCATTGCCGTTGCGGTACCTGGCAGGCCAACCACGCAGCACGACGTCGAACGCCCGCTCGCCGATCCGCCTGCGCAGTGCGTGAATGGCCATAGCGCCCTTGGCGTAGACCGAGGTGAATTCCTTGCCGCCGCCTGCGTCGTACAGCCGTCCCGCCCAGAATTGGGGCTGGTCGTAGGTGAGCGCGACATCGTGGCGGTAGACATCGTCGAGGTTGACGCCGCCCTTCGCCTCGGCCCAGAGCGATTGCGCGTAGCTGGCGAAGCACTCGTTCAGGCAGGTATCGCGCCAGTCGTGCACCGTGACCGAATCGCCGAACCACTGGTGGGCGTTCTCGTGCACGATGGTCGACAGCCCCGCCCACTGGCCGTAGACCGGCCTGGTCTGGGTCTCCAGTGAGAAGCCGATGTTGTCGGCGAGGAAGATGCCGCCCGCGGCGTCCTGCGGGTAGGGGCCGAACTTGGATTCCAGGAACGCCAATATTTCCGGCAGTCGAGCTTCGTCAGCTTCATGTCGCGTTGCGCTTGGCGCGAAGGCACTCACGATCGGCGTGCCGTCCGGCATCGTGGACCGCCGATAGATCCACTTGTCGATTCCGATCGTGGTGAGGTAGCTGGCGATCGGGGTGTCCTCGTTCCACCGGTAAGTGTGCCACCCGTGCTGCCGCGTGGTGTGCCCCTGCCTGCCATTGCCGATGACGCTCCAGCCGACCGGCACGGTCGCGGTGAGATGGAAGGACGCCTTGTCACGCGGGGTGTCGTTGACCGGGTACCAGGTGGCCGCGGAATGGGGTTCGCCTGCCGCGAACGCACCGCCGTCGACCGAGTACTGCCAACCGTTCAGCCCGAGCATTGGATCACCGAGCGGCTTCGGGATGCCGCTGTATCGGACATCGACCGTGAATCCGGCGGAGCGTGGCAGCTGGCTGCTCGGGTTGATCACCAACTCGTGCCTACCGCTGCGGTGTGATCCCGCCACGCCACCGTTGACGGTCACCGAGTGCACGGTCAGCCCGGAGAGGTCAAGGTCGAAACTGCGCAGCCGTTCGGTGGCGCTGGCCGTGATCCGCGCCTCGCCCGCCAGCTGGTGGCTGGTGGGGTCATAGCGGATCGACACCTGGTAGTCGCTGACGCGGTAGCCGCCATTCCCGTCCTCGGGGTAGTACGGGCCGCCGGCTCCCCGGCTCCCGGCGACGGCAGGGGCTGCTGCTGGGGCGTTGGGGGGTTCGGCCGCCGCCCAGCCGCAGAGCACTCCCACGCAACTGAGGACTGCCACCAGGAGGGTCATCGGCCGGTGCCAGATCGAGGTTCGGGCCATCGGGCTTCCGACGGTACCGGGTGCATCACACGCTATCGAACACTGGGTAGCCTCGGCGGATGATGCTGGAGTTCGGCGGCAGCGGACCGGAAATTCTGCTGCTGCATGGCTTGATGGGGCGCGCGAGTACCTGGTGGCGAACCGCGCAGTGGCTGACGCGATTCGGCCATGTTGTCGGGCTTGACGCGCTCGCACACGGCCGCAACCCCAAGCGCGGTGCTGGGCGCACCGAGGATTTCGTGGCGGATATCGCGGCGGTGCTAACCGCGCGGCAGCTGGCGCCTGCGGTGGTCATCGGGCATTCGATGGGCGGGCTGCATGCGCTCGGGCTCGCCGCCGCACATCCCGATCTCGTGCGCGCGCTGGTCATCGAGGATATGGCGGTCGATCAGCGTGGTCGCACCGTCGAGGCCTGGCGGCCCCATTTCGACTCGTGGCCAGCGGCATTCCAATCGTTGGCACAGGTGCGGGATTTCTTCGGTGATGCGGGCGACTATTTCATCGAATGTGTCGAGGAGCGGTCCGATGGCTATCACCTGATCGCGGACATGGCGGCGCTCTACGAGATCGCCGAGGAATGGGGGCAGCGGGATTACTGGTCTTTCGTGGACCGGGTGCGCTGCCCGCTGCTGGCGATCGAGGCAGCGCGCGGGATCGTGCCGGACGGCCAGATGGCGGAGGTGGCGCGACGAGCGCACGACGGCAGGCACCTACTGGTGGCAGGCGCAGCACATATCGTGCACGACGACGCTCCCGATGCCTACCGGGCCGCCGTCGAAGCCTTCCTCACCGAGGTCCTGCCCCGTGAGCACCTTCCGGTGCGCTGACCCCGGATAGTGCTCACGGGTGTTCACCTGGGAGTGCGAAGCGGCCGTCGGCGGTGTGCTCGACCAGGCCATCGGCGAGCAGTGAGTCCAGGCAGCGGTCGCGCTGGTTCGAATCCGACCATGCGCCGTCGAGTTGGACTTTGAGCACCGGGTCCGAGGTGGTGCGCAGTACGTCGAGTAGCCGCCCGCGAACCTGGCGGTCGGTTCCCGCGAAGCGCTGCACCGGCTTCGGTCTGCCGGTGTACGCGGGCTTGCCCGCCAGGCGCCAGGCGCAGGATGCGTTCACCGGGCAATCAGCACATCGGGGCGAGCGCGCGGTGCACACCAGCGCTCCGAGTTCCATCAGTGCGGCCGAGTACCTAGCCGCATCGGCAGCTCGCTCCGGTAGCAGCGCGGCGACGTCTGCCAGGTCGCGACTCGTCGAGGGTGGGCCTGCATCACCGGCACCGCGCACGGCACGTGCCACCACCCGTCGCACGTTGGTGTCCACCACGGCGCAGCGTCGGCCGTAGGCGAAGGCGGCGACCGCGCGGGCGGTGTACGCACCTATTCCCGGCAGTGCCAGCAGGGTGTCCACATCGGACGGCACGACGCCCCCGTGGTCGGTCGTGATGGCGATGGCAGCGGCACGCAGCCGCAGCGCACGCCGCGGATAGCCGAGCTTGCCCCAAGCCCGCAGCACCTCGCCTTGACCGGCCGAGGCCAAGTCAGCCGGGCGTGGCCACCGTCGCAGCCACTCCCGCCACACCGGCTCCACCCGGTTCACCGGCGTTTGCTGCAGCATGATCTCGCTGACAAGCACGCCCCACGGTGTGCGGTCGGCACGCCGCCACGGCAGGTCGCGAGCGGTTACCGCGAACCAGTCCAGCAGCGTGTCATTGGCAAGGGTCATGGTGCCGCGATTGTGTCAGCTACCGCACTGTGTCAGCTACCGCACCTCGGTGAGCTTGGCGGTGTGCACGTCGTAGACGAAACCGCGGACGCCCTCGGTGTGTAGTACGAACGGGCTTCGCCGGACCCGTGCCATCGACTGCCTGACGCTGTCCTCGACATCACGGAACGCTTCCACGGCCCAGGTCGGTCGAAGGCCCGTGTCCCGCTCCAGCTCATCCTTGAACCCGTCATCGGTGATGGTCATCATCCCGCACGAAGTGTGCTGCATCACCACGACTTCCCGGGTCTCCAGTTCGCGCTGGCTGATCGCGAGCGAGCGGATCACGTCGTCGGTCACCACCCCGCCGCCATTGCGCAGGATGTGTGTCTCGCCGTGCCGAAGGCCGAACACGTCGAATACCTTGATCCGAGCGTCCATGCAGGTCACCACGGCGACGTGCAGGCTGGGAATCGGCGCGGAGACTCTCGGCGCGCCGCGATCGGGCCCTTCGGTATGCCTGCGCAGCAGGTCGTCGATCGCGCTCAACCCAGCCTCCGGTGCTTGCGATTGTCTGTCGTTGACTGCCAAGTCTGCGGTTTACCTGGGGTACGGGCAATGGAATCGTGACGTAAGTCAGTCTGGGAAAATTCCCCTGATCGAGTGGCGGGTCACTCTTATCGTTGACACTTGTTCTGGCGTTACATTCTGATCGTGATGGAACCATCCGGCCCGCAGCCACCTTCGCTGTATTGGCGGCGGCGCGCGCTGGCATTCGGTGCGGCGCTGGTAGCTCTGGTGCTGGTCATATGGGGTGTCAGCGCGATGTTCGGAGGTTCGGATCCGTCACCGCGCAATGCCGCCGACCCCCAGGTGATCGCCTCGACGTCTGCCACGCCTTCGGCGTCCGCGACGGCCACGGCCACTACATCCGGCTCCGGCACGGCAGCTCCCAGCGGGTCGGCATCGGCCACCTCGTCGGCTACCTCGTCAGCCCAGTCGTCCTCGCCCACTCCAACTCCGAGCACGACCGCCCCACCCGCGCCGCCGCCTGCGGCCTGTGGCGCGGGCGCCGTGGTGGTGGCCGCGACGGTGGGTGAACCGAGCTACCAGGTTGGTCAACACCCGCAGTTCGCGATGACGGTGGTCAACATCGGTAAGCAGTCCTGCACCCTCGACGTCGGCGGCGGGCAGCGCGAACTGCTCGTACAGGCCGCCGATGGCACCAGGGAATGGTCGAACACCGATTGCTTGTTCGCGCCACGGAAACCCGACGTGCAGACGCTGCGTGCCGGTCAGCAGCTGCATTACGGCCTGACTTGGGCGGGTCGTAGTTCGCAGCAGGGCTGCCCCGTGCAACGCCATCGGATACCGGCGGGCAAATACACGCTGACCGCACGGCTCGGTGCGTTGACGAGCGCGAAGACCCCGTTCACCCTCACCTGATCCGGCCGGTTACGGGCCGAACCAACGCTCCTCCATGCCTCGTGGGGCGGCCGAGGTCGACCCGAGCATGAGCTCAGTGTCGAGGATGAGCCTGCGTGGGCGGCCGATGTCGTTGACGGACAGCAGCAGCTTGCCAGCCGCCCGACCCTTGTCGAGTACCGGCTGCCGGACGGTGGTCAAGCCGGCGCGGCTCGCCTCCGGGATGCCGTCGAAGCCGGTGATGGTCATATCCTCCGGCACCCGGAGCCTGCGGCGCAGCGTCTCGGTCCGGGCGCCGAGCGCAAGGATGTCGGACGTGCAAATCATCGCGGTGAGCTTGGGGTCGGCGTCGAGCAGTTGCGCGGCTGCCTGCTCGCCCCGCTCCATGGTGTGCTCGAAACGCTCCACGACCGGTACGTCCGACCAGTTGACCCCTGCCGCCTCGAACGCGTCGGCGAGCCCGGCCAGCCTGGCGCGCTGCACGTGGAAATGGGCGCCACGCTGCCGATGCAGCGACACGAAGCCGTCATTGCGATCGCGGCCGAGCCGCATGCATAGCACCCCGACGCGCCGGTGACCGAGTTCGATCAGGTGTTGCGCCAGCCCCCGCATCGCGGTCCTGTCATCGATGCCGACCCGATCGACGGTGTCGTTCAGTGGCTGGTCACAGATGACGGTTGGTACCGGCCGTTCGAGCACCGCTGCCAGGTGTGGGTCGTCATCTGGTACCGAGTAGACGACGAAACCGTCCACACCTGCCCGATGTACCGCGCCCACATCCTCCCGCTCCGGGTTGGCGGGCACCAGGTGAAGGCCCTGCCCTGCGTCCTCACAGGCCAGCGCGAGTCCTTCGAGGAACCCGAGCGCCGCTGGGTCGCGGAAGGCGTAGGACAAGTTCTCGGTCAGCAACAGCCCGACCGCTCCCGCCTTGCGGGTACGCAATGAGCGCGCGACAGGGTCCGGCCCCGGGTAGCCGAGCCTGCGCGCGGTGTCGAGCACCCTTCTTCGTAGCTCGGGGGAGAGCTGATCTGGTCGGTTGTAGGCGTTGGACACGGTCGTTCGTGACACGCCGAGCTCGGCGGCCAGGGATGCCAGCGTTGCGGGGCGGCGCAGATGTGCGGGCCGGGACATGGGTTGACGGTAACGGTTCAGAACGGTTATCAGAAGTCCAGGCCACGTGGCGCCGTGTCGTCGCGCCTGCCGCGCTCACCTCGCAGCCGCTGACCTTGCCAAAGTCAGCACTGGTTTGGCGAGGTATGCTGTTTCTGAAAATGATTACCGTTTGATCTTAAGGGGAGCCATGACCTCACCCGTAGTCGCGGCAGACCACTGGCACTCGGTTGCCGACCGTCCCGCGGTGTCGTTGCGCGGAGGGGGTCTCGCCTACGGCAGCCGGGTGCTCTGGCGGGGTCTTGACCTCGATATCGCGCCCGGCGAGTTCCTGGTGGTGCTCGGTCCTAACGGTTCCGGCAAGACCAGCCTGCTGCGCGTACTGCTCGGCCTGCAGCCGTTGACCGAGGGCACGGTGCGGATCGCGGGGGAGCCCATCAGCCGTGGCAACCCACACGTCGGGTACGTGCCGCAGCAGAAGTCCGTCGATGGGGCAGCATTGTTGCGCGGGCGCGACCTGGTGGGGCTGGCCATGGACGGGCACCGCTGGGGAGTTGGCCTGCGCGGACGCGGCAGGCGGCGGCGGCAGGTAGCCGATGCGGTCGCCGCGGTGGGCGCGAGCGGGTACGCACACCGCCCGGTCGGGCGGCTTTCCGGTGGCGAGCAGCAACGGTTGCGGGTGGCGCAGGCGCTGGTGGGAGACCCTGACGTGCTGCTGTGCGACGAGCCGCTGCTCTCGCTCGACCTGGCACACCAGCGCGCGGTCGCCGAGCTCATCGACACCCGCCGCCGGGTCGCGGATACCGCTGTCGTCTTCGTCACCCACGAGATCAACCCGGTGCTCGGGATGGCAGATCGGGTGCTGTACCTGGTGGATGGCCGGTTCACGGTAGGCACAGCAGAGGAGGTGATGACCTCGCGCACGCTCTCTGGGCTGTACCGCACGCAGATCGAGGTCCTGCGCGTGCGCGACAAGCTGTTGGTGGTCGGGGCGACCGGCGAGCAACCGCATCACCTCCAGGACGACGACCGATGAGCAAGCTCTTCGACTTCTCCCTCACCGGCACGCTGCTGGCGTTGCCGTTCGTGCAGACCGCGCTGATCGCGGCGGCGCTGCTCGGGCTGGTTGCGGGGGTCCTCGGGCCGCTCATCGTGACAAGGAACATGGCGTTCTCCGTGCACGCCACCAGCGAGATCGCGTTCACCGGTGGTGCTGCCGCATTGCTGTTCGGCTTCGGTGTCGGTTACGGCGCACTCGGTGCCGCGGTGGTCACGGCGGTGGTGCTTGGCGTGCTTTCCACCCGCAAGGCCGACCGCGACTCGGTGATCGGCGCCGTACTGACGTTCGGGCTCGGCATCGGGGTGTTCCTGCTCTGGATCTACCCTGGGCGCTCCGGCAACAAGTTCGGGCTGCTGACCGGGCAGATCGTCGGCGTGGACTCGGGTCAACTGGGGCTCTTCGCGGGGTGCACGGTGGTTGTGCTCGCGGTGCTGGCGGTGATCTACCGTCCGCTGCTGTTCGCCAGCGTCGACCCGGAGGTGGCCGCGGCTCGCGGCGTGCCGGTGCGGGCGTTGTCGCCGGTGTTCGCGGTGCTCGTCGGTATCGCCACCTCGCTGGGCGTGCAGACTGTCGGCGCGCTGCTCGTGGTGGCGTTGATGATCACGCCAGGTGCCGCGGCGGCCAGGATCACCGCGGACCCGTTGCGGGCGACCGTGCTCGCCGTGGTGTTCGCGGAACTGTCGATGGTCGGCGGGCTGGTGCTCTCGCTCGCGCCCGGCGCCCCGATCAGCGCGTTCGTCACCGCGATCTCGTTCCTGATCTACCTGTGCTGCCGCATTCTCGGCCGCGCCCGCGCCGGGGGTTTGGGTGTCTTCAAGACCCTTCAAGTACGGGTCGAGGGTTAGGCGTGCAGGACTAGTAGCACCTGTAGCTCACCTACCAGGAAGCCGATGATCGCGCCGACCGCGATGAGTTTCCACTCGTCCTGCTTGAACGCGGGGCGCAGCAGGCCCTCGTATTCCACCGGGGTGAGTTCCCTCATGCCGGCGACGATGGTGTTCTGCACATCCAACGTGTCGGTGGCGTATCCCTCGATGTAGCGCAGGGTGTCGGGCACGTGCGCCATGGCCTTCCTCGCCGCCGCCGCCTTCATCTCGCGGTACCTACGGGATCCGGTCGCCAGTACCACGAACGGCTTGGCGAAGCTGGTCTGCGCGTCGATCGTGTGCTCGACGGCGCGCTGGATCATCGCGAACAGCCGATCAGATTTCGGACCGGTCAGCGCGGCTTCCAGTACGTTGTGGACGGTCAGCACGTCCTTGGCGATGAGGTTCGCGTAGTCGTGTGCGACCTCATTCTTTCGGCGCTGGAATTTCCCTTGAATACTGAACAACCCGAAAATACTCACGGGCTCCCTCGGCAGGAAGATCATCTTCAGCGCGAACCAGTCGGTAAGCCAGCCGACGCACAGTCCGAATATCGGCATGATGATCGTCTCTTTGGTCAATGCCCACGTCAGCATTTGAATCAGGCCGATGATGAAACCGAAATATATGCCTGATCGCGCGATGAATGCCATCTCGGGTGTGGCCACCTCGCGGATCAACCTGTTCAGCAGGGCCTTGTCCCGTACGCACGCGGTGATTGCCATCTCGCGGACGTCGATCACGCTCTCGATATCGTTGCGGACATCCGTCATCAGGTCTCTGACGAGCGTCGGTGCCTCTTTTCGCACCCGGCTGATCAGCAGGTTCTGCGCGCCCTCCGGTATCAGCTCCCACAGGTTCGGCTGGTACTGTTCGAGCACTTCACGCACAACATCGTCCACAGCGAGCAGTAGTGGACCTTCCAGTTCCTCGACGACACGGTTCGGATCCAACCTGGCGAACATCTCCTTGGGGTTCACCAGGTTGTTCATCAACAGATCCATGGCGGTCGTCGCCATCCGCCGTGCATTGCGGGGCAGCACCCCCTGCCAGCCGACGGTTCCCTTGATGCCCTTGAATTCCAGGGGCTCGTACATCATCTCGATCGCTACACGTTTCGTGACGTATCCGATGACCGCGGCGATGATGGGCATCGAGGCGTAGACCAGCCAGTGATCGGCGAAATCCTGCAGCAGGTTCACGTCGCCGCCCAGATAATGAAGGCGATACCGCCGATGATCAGACCGGACACGGATGCCAGCAGCGTCAGGCGCCAGGAATCGGCCGCCATTGTGGGGCGCAGCAACTGGTACAGCGATTCGGGTGCCATTCGCAGGGTGCGATGCAGGACCGTGGCACGGACCGCCATCGCGGAGGCGGCATACTTCTCGGCCTGTTTGACCGTGGTCGAGAACCGGTGCAGTAGCGCATCGGCAGCGGCCTGCTTGATCTCTTGCAGGCTGCGGGCACCGATCGTGATCGAGATGAGCGGCTTCGCGAGGCTGAGCTGGGAATCCGTCAGGTGCTGTACATCCCTGCGGACCAGCGCGTGCAGCCGCGGCGACCGTGGCCCCCGCAGCAATTCGGAGACGATGTTGTCCACGGTGACGATCTCGCCTGCCATCGCCGCCGCGAACTCCACGGCCATCGGCCTGCGCATCCGCCGCAGCGCATAGCTGGTGAACAGTGCCCGCGTGCCGATCACGCGCGCCAGCAGCCCGGTAATCAGGCCGAAAATCGGCAACAGCACCAGCTGGCCGGTGAACGCCAGCAGCAGCGCGGCGAGGACGCCGACCGCGAGCCCGATCAGCGCTCCGGATGCGGTCATGAACCGGAACGCTCGATAGGCGATGTTCCCGGTCAGGCGGGCGAGTAACGCGGGGTCCTCGGCAAGCACGGCCCGGATGAGGTGTTCGAGGTCGAAGACATCGGCGACATCGATCTGGATCTGTTCGACGAGCCTGCGCGCGAGGCCAGGCGCCGCGTCACGGACATCCGCGATCAGCATCTGCTTGCCGCGCTCGGGCAAGAACTCCCATAGGCCAGGCTTGTGCTGCTCCATCAGCTCCACGGTGAGGTCCTCCGCGGCCCGCAGTAACGGTCCACGGATCTGCTCGGTGAGCTCATCGGGATCAAGCCGCGAGAAGATCTCCTGGCCGGAGAGCAGTTCGGGCACCACACGTCGCGCCAGGTCGGTGGCGAGTTTCGCGGCGTTGCGCGGCACCGAGCCGTGCCAGCCGATGGGGCCCGCGCCGACGAACCGGACTGGTTTCAGCATCAACGTTCTGCTCACGAGGTTGGCGGCGTAACCGATGACGGCACACCCGAGCGCGATGATGACGTAGGCCCACCAGTGCGCGGCGGGGTCGGCAGAAATGGTCATGCTGACGCCCCTCCCCGGATGATCGCTACCTGCGGGAACGCTAGCTCAGCGATCGCGGCATGTCCCGGCGGGGAGTGCGGCTCACGGCACCAGCACGTGTGCCGCGCGCGCCACGGCGGTGGCCGTGACCGGCAGCGGTGCAAGCGGTTCGCCGTCCGCGTCCGACGTGATACCTGGGGCGTCGAGGCGGATGCTGCGGCAGCGGTAGGTCCGCACCCTGTCCAGCTCGACGTGGGTACCTCGGTACAGCGTCGGCATCAGCCGGATCAGCCTGCCGCGGCTGGTCGCTTCGATGACCGTGACGTCGAGCAGCCCGTCATCGAGTTGTGCGCGAGGGCAGACGAGCATGCCGCCGCCGTAGGAGGTGCCGTTGCCCACGGCCACGAGCGTGGCAGCCACCTCGATCGTCTCGCCGTCGAGTTCGATGCGATACGGGATGGGTTTGAGATTCATCAGTTCGGCGAGGATGGCGGCGTTGTACCGCATCCGCCCCTTCGGCCACCGCAACCTGTTCGCCCGGTGCGTCACGAGGGAATCGAACCCGCTTGCCAGTACCGTGCCGAACCAGGTTCCCTCGGCACGTCCCAGATCGATCTGCCGTGTAACCCCAGCCGCCACGATGTCGGCGGCGGCCGCCGGATCGCCCAGCGGTATACGGAGCAACCTGGCATGGTCGTTGCCGGTGCCGCCGGGAATGATCCCGAAGGGCACCGGGGTCGTCGCCACCGCCTGCAGCACGGCCGAGATCAACCCGTCGCCTCCGGCTGCCACCAGCGCGTCAGTGCCCGACTCCACGGCACGGCCGGCGAGTTCCAGCGACTGTGCGCCCGAGGTGCCGTGGACCTCAGTGACATCGAGCCCGCGCTCCCGCAGCCGTGCCACCGCGACGGCGCTGCTCGCGCGCCCGGTGCCGTGACCGGAGTTCGGGTTGGTCAGCACCGTGACGGCATTGATCGCGCAGGGGCTCATGGGATCAGCTTGCTCGGGTTGAGAATCCCCGCCGGATCCACGACGCCCTTCACGGCGCGCAGGATCTCCACGCCCAGATCGCCGATCTCCTCGACCATCCACTGCCGGTGGTCCCTGCCGACGGCGTGGTGGTGGGTGATGGTGCCGCCCGCCGCGACGATCGCGTCACCCGCTGCCCGTTTCGCCGCGACCCACTGCGCCAGTGGCTGCTCGGCCTGCGCGCATACGACAGTGAAGTACAGCGAGGCACCGGTGGGGTAGGTGTGCGAGATGTGGCACATCACCAGCGGCGGTGTGCCCAGCGCGGTGAGCGAGTCGGTCAGTGCCATGGTCACCGCTTCGCGGAGCGCGGGTACGTTGCCCCAAGTGGTGGCGGTCTCCAGGGTCTCAGCGATGGCCCCTGCGTCGAGCAGCGCGTCCCGCAGATAGGGGGCGCTGAAGCGACCGTGCTCCCAACCCCGCGCGGGCGCCGCGCCCAGTGCGTTGCCGCCCGCCGCCGTGAGCAGGGCCGATACCTCCGCACTGCGGGCGGCGACGTGCTCCACGGTGCCCTCGAACGTTGTGATCGCCAGGCAACCCGAGGTAACGCTGCCCATGGCGACGGCGTCGGCCAGCGCCAGGTTCACCCCGGTCTCCGCTTCGTCGGACAGCCGTAGCACGGTCGGCGCCGCGCCCTCCTGGGCGAGGGCACGCAGCGCGCTCGTCCCGGCAGCGAAGTCCGGGAACGACCACGCCTGGTAGACGGTCCTTTCCGGCAAGGCACGCACCCGCAGCGTGACCTCGGTGATCACGCCGAAAGTGCCCTCCGACCCGGCGAACAACTCGCGCAGGTCGGGGCCTGCCGCCGAAGCCGGGGCGCGCCCGATGTCCAGCGCGCCGCGGGGGGTCGCCACGGTGATGCGCTGGAGCATGTCGTCGAAGCGGCCGTTGCCCGAGGAAGCCTGGCCCGCGGACCGGGTGGCGGCGAAACCGCCGATGCTCGCGAACTGGAAGCTCTGAGGGAAATGCCCGAGGGTGAGCCCTCGATCGTTGAGTAGCTGCTCGGCCTGCGGCCCGGTCAGTCCGGCGGCGAGGGTCGCGGTGCCGGCGATCCGGTCGACCGCGCGCAGGCAGTCCAGTCGCCGCAGGTCGAGCGCGAGAATGGTCGGGAAGCGGCCTCGGATGGGGTCCACGCCACCGACCACGCTGGTGCCGCCGCCGAACGGGACGACCGCGATCAGCCGCTGCGAGCAGTAGCCGAGCAGGGCGAGTACCTCGTCGTGCGAGCCGGGGAAGGCGACCGCGTCCGGCGCGTCCTGCGGTGAGGTCGATCTGCGTCGCAGCAGGTCGAGCGTGCTCTTCCCACCCGCGTGGCGGAGCCTGACGGCGTCGGCGGTTGTGAGGTTATCGCTGCCGACGATGGCCCCGATCTCGGCGATTTGGGTAGCGGTGAGGTCGCTGGGCTGGAGCGTGACTCGCTCCTCCCGCGGGCTCCGCGCGCCGTCGCCGCTGATCCCAAGCGCCTGCGAGAGTAGCGCCTTGACCTGCGGGCTCAGGGTCTTGCGCGACTCCGCCACGCCCCAGGCGTCCCACCGCATCGTCGGGGCAGGTGAGGCGGGGGACGCGGGTAGCCGGGTCGAACGTTCGAGCGCTTCATCTGTCATGGGTTACAGTGTTACACATAATGACTACTTGTAATGATAGGCCGGTGCTGGAGGGTACGAAGCGGGCTCCGGTGAGCATCGATGACGCGATCCTCGACGCGGCACGGGGTTGCATCCTCGACTTCGGAGTGCGCAGGACAACGCTCGCCGAGGTCGCGCGTCGGGCCGGTGTCAGCAGGCCGACGGTGTACCGGCGATGGCAGGACACTCGCGCGCTGCTCGGCGATCTGCTCACCCGCGAGCTCCATGAGACCATCTCGCGCCCGGCTGACGAGAGCGGTGACATCCGAGACCGACTAGTGCGCACGGTGGTGGAGGGGACAGCCGCGATCCGGGCCCACCCACTGTTCGTCAAGATCTTCCGCACCGATGCCGAGCAGCTGCTCACCTACATCGTGCGGCGCCTTGGGCGCAGCCAGCGCGAGGTGATCGCCGCTATCGCCAAGGCCGTCAAGGCAGGTCAGGCCGAAGGATCCATCATGGCCGGTGACGCCGAGCAGATGGCGACCATGCTGTTACTCATCGCGCAGTCCGCGGTGCAATCCGCGGGGATGGTCGCCGAAACGCTCCCTCCGTCTACACTGGACGCGCAGCTCGCCTTGGCTGTCGACGGGTACCTCGCGCCCGCACGGGAGGGCGCGTGATGTCGCCGTCGGCCGATGCTTCCGCGTTGAATGTCGCGAGGCGAAGCCGGGAACTGGCGCGGGTCTGCGAGGGCGAGCCTATCGACCTGCTCGTCATCGGAGGCGGTGTCACGGGCGCCGGTATCGCACTCGACGCGGTGTCGCGCGGGTTACGCACCGTCCTGGTGGAGAAACATGATCTGGCGTTCGGGACCAGCCGCTGGAGCTCGAAACTCGTTCACGGTGGGCTGCGCTACCTCGCGACCGGAAACGTGGGTATCGCCCGCGAGAGCGCGGTGGAGCGGGACATCCTGATGACCCGCACCGCCCCGCATCTCTCGCGCCCGCTGCCACAACTGGTGCCGCTGCTGCCTGGGGTGCGCGGGCGAGCGCGCGCACTGATCAGGGCGGGTTTCCTCGCGGGCGACGTGCTGCGCCGCAGCGCGGGCACCGGTGCGGGCGTGCTGCCGCGATCCCGCACTGTCGGGCGTGCCGAGGCATTGCGCTTCGCTCCGACCATCAGTAGCCGGGGCCTGCGCGGTGGCCTGCTGGCGTGGGACGGTCAGTTGCAGGACGACGCGCGCCTGGTGGTGGCGATCGCGCGGAGCGCGGCCGCTCGCGGCGCTCGTATCCTCACCAGGGTCGCCGCCAACGAAGTCGCCGGCGACTCCGCCACACTGCGGGACACCCTGGGCGGCACCGCATTCCCGGTGCGTGCCAGAGCGGTGATCAACGCGACCGGAGTCTGGGCGAGCGCGATCGATCCTGGTATCCGGCTGCGGCCGAGTCGCGGTACTCACCTCGTCTTCTCCGCCGAGGCGTTCGGGGGTCTCAACGCCGCGCTGACCATACCGATTCCGGGACAGACGAACCGGTTCGTTTTCGCGTTGCCCGCAGGCCACGACCGTGTGTACCTCGGCCTGACCGACGAGGAGGCGCCGGGGGAGGTGCCCGACGTTCCCTTGCCGACCGACGGCGAGATCGATTTCCTGCTCGAGACGGTGAATACCGCGCTGGGGGTGCCGCTCGGCCGCGATGACGTGATCGGATCGTTCGCGGGGCTACGGCCGTTGCTCGACATCGGCGATGGTGACAGTGCGGACCTGTCCCGCAGCCATGCGGTCATCCGGTCCGACTCCGGCGTCATCACCGTCGTGGGTGGCAAGCTCACCACCTACCGCAGGATGGCACAGGACGCGGTCGACTTCGCGATCGAGCTTGGGGCGCTGGACGCGGGTGAATGCCGGACGAAGCGGCTGCCGCTGGTGGGAGCGGCGTCCGCCGCGCAACTGGGCAGCGTCGCCGCGCCGCGACGGCTGCTCGCTCGCTACGGCACCGAGGCGACCGCGGTGCTGGCCGTGGCGGGCGACGATCGCACGCTGCTCGAACCTGTGGCGCATGGTATCGACGTCACAGGGGCGGAGCTGGCGTTCGCGGTGAGCCATGAGGGCGCGCTCGACGCCGATGACCTGCTGGACCGGCGCACCAGGATCGGGTTGGTCGACGCGGACCGCGCGCGTGCCTTGCCTGCCGCGAAGCGGGCGCTGGAACACCCCATCGCCTGAACCGATGTCGGCACGGCTCTGCCGGTACCGCCGAGGGAGGCCACCACAACTGGCACCACTGCTGGAGATCAGCTGCGAGACTGGATTCATGGCTACCCGTAATGCTCCCGCAGGCGACACCGACTATGAGCACACCGGCGCGGGATATGAGGCGATCCGAAGGGCCGATCCGCGCATCGCCGTTCAAGTCCTCGCGGCGCTGGGCGAGGCTGCGACGGTACTCAACGTCGGTGCGGGTGCGGGTTCTTACGAGCCGGCCGATCGGTACGTGCTCGCCGTGGAACCGTCGGCCGCGATGCGAGAGCGCAGGCGCGTGTTGGGCGCTGTTCCCGCGATCGACGCCGGCGCCGAGGCACTACCATTGGATGACGACACCGTCGACGCGGCGATGGCGATCTTCACGGTGCACCAGTGGGCCGCGCTGGAGCAGGGGCTTCGGGAAATGCGGCGGGTGGCTCGCGGCCCCGTCGTCGTCATGACGATCGATGCCACCATGCTGTCGGACTTCTGGCTCAGCGACTACTTGCCGACCCGCCTTGAGCGTGAGCGCCGTAGGTTCCCCGCGGTCGGCACCCTTTGTCGGATACTGGGCGGGACGAACGTTGTGCAGCCCGTGCCGATCCCGCTCGATTGTTCCGACGGCTTCGTTGAGGCCTTCTATGGACGCCCCGAGGCCTTGCTGGAACCAGCGGTCCGCGACGGGCAGTCAGCGTGGCAGTTCCTCGACGCGGATACAACCGAACAAGGTCTGTCCCGATTGGCAAGCGATCTGCGTAGTGGCGAGTGGGACCGTCGCTACGGCGCACTGCGCATGGCGCCCACCTACACCGGTCCGTTGACGCTGATCATCGCCGACGACAAGCCGGGAGGCCTCCGATCGGCTGTCGGCACGAGTAATGCCGTAAGAGCACAAGGTTGTTGACGCGGTCAGCGGGCAGAGCGTCACGCAGGGTGCTGCTCCGGCAGGATCTTCGGCCGGCGTCGACGCCAATGTCGCGGAAATTGTGCGATTACGACTATTCATTAACTACCCCAACTCACCTAATCAAGGGTGTGTC